>DASWSI010000413.1:0-4201 GCA_036402715.1 Candidatus Limnocylindrales bacterium | reverse complement strand
GCGCCGAGCGCCGGCCGATGACGGCACGAACCGGAGGAACGCCCGTGGAACGCTTCGACTTCGTCATCATCGGGGCGGGACCGGCGGGTGAAGCGGCGGCGCATCTCGCACGGCGTCGGGGCGCGAGCGTGGCGGTCGTCGACCGTCTCTGGTTCGGTGGCAGCTGCCCGCACATCGGCTGCATCCCGTCGAAGGCGCTGCTCAATTCCGCCGCGCGGCACATCTGCGCCGAGGACTACTCGTGGGAGCGCGCATCGGAGCGGCGCGACTACATGATCAACCGCCGGAAGGACGCCGACGAGCCCGATGATTCGGGCCACGTCCGCTCGCTCGAGGGCGACGGCGCGGTCACGCATCGCGGTGAGGCCCGGATCGTCGCGCCGGGGCGGGTCGCCGTGACGACGGGGGACGGGACCACCGAGCTTCAGGGCGACAACATCCTCGTCGCCGTCGGGTCCGTCAGCAAGATGCCTCCGATCGACGGCCTCGCCGCTGCCCGGGTCTGGACGAACCGCGAGGCGACGCTCGCGCGCCAGCGGCCCGAGACCCTGCTCGTGCTGGGCGGCGGGCCGACGGGCTGCGAGCTCGCCCAGGTCTACGCGCGGTTCGGCGTGCCGGTCAGCATCGTGCAGTCCGGGCCGCGCCTCCTCCCATCGGACCATCCGCGGAACGCCGAGGCGGTCACGGCGGGCCTGGTCGCATCCGGCGTCAACGTCCGAACCGGCGTCCGGGCGACTCGCGCGCGAGCCGGCGCCGGACCGAACGGCGCCGACCTCGTCGACCTCGACGACGGGTCGACCGCGAGCGGCCACGCCATCCTCGTCGCGGTCGGCCGAACGGTGCCCCTCGACGGCCTCGGGCTCGAGGCGTACGGCATCGATTCGGGCAGCCGCGAGCCGTTTCCGCGCGACGGCCGGCTGAAGATCGCCGACGGGCTCTATGTCATCGGCGACGCGGCGGGGCCGGAGCTGCACACGCACCAGGGCCACTACCAGGGCGAGCTTGCGGTCCGGATGGCATTGGGCGACGCCGTCGAGCCAGACTACCGAGCGCTGCCGCGCGCGACGTACACCGATCCGGAGGCCGCGTTCGTCGGCCGATCGCTCGAGCAGGCACGGGCCGACGGCGTCGATGCGTTCGAGCTCGTCGCGCCGTTCCCCGAGACGTCGCGCGGCTACTCGCTCGAGGCCACGACGGGCCACGTCACGATCGTCGTCGACGCGGTGTCGCGGCAGCTCGTCGGCTGCGCGATCGCGTGCCCGGATGCGTCGGCGGCCATCCACGAGTGCGTCCTGGCGATCAAGGCGCGTGTCCCGATGGACGTCCTCGCGGACACGATCCACGCCTTCCCGTCGACGTCCCGGATCTTCAACGGCCTCTTCGCGGACGCGCTGCGAACGCTGGACGAGCGAGCGGCAGCACAGCCAAGCTGACGTCGAGCGGCGCCGGGCCGCCCGAGCACCACGCCCAGTGACCCTCGCTCACGCCTCGAACGCGACGACGCCGTCGACGAGCACGAGGCGCGGTCGTGCCGTCGTCAGCGGGCCGCCCGGCTCGACGGGCTCCTCGAGCGCCGCCCGTGGGACGACGACGACATCCGCGCGATGGCCCGGAACGAGCCGGCCACGATCCGCGCCTTCGGCCGCGAGGACGGCGGGTGCGACGCACGCGGCACGGAGTGCCTCCGCCAGCGTGAGCGCCTCCGCCGGCCCGAACGCGGGCACGTCCGCGGCCCAACCCGCGTCGCGTCGCGTGACCGCCATCGCGAGTCCCGGCCACGGGTCGATCGACTCGACGGGCGCATCGGTGCCGAATGCGACGACCGCCCCGCCGCGGACGAGCGACGCGAGCGGGTAGCCGAATGCCTCGGCGCGACGGCCCCACAGCCGACGTGCCACCTCGGCGTCGCCGCGGAGGTGGACGGGCTGAACGGAGGCCGCGATGTGCTGCGCGGCGAATCGGCCGAGATCGTCGGGTGCGACGAGCTGGACATGCTCGATGCGCGGCGAGAGCCGCGTTCGGCCGGCCGTCGGTGCCAGGGCGTCGAGCGCGGCCCGCACCGCGGCATCGCCGATGCCGTGGATCTGGCACGAGATCCGCGCGCCCGCCGCGCGTCCGGCCAGCTCCGCCAGCTGCTCGGGTGTCGTCAGGAACACGCCGCGCTCGGTGCCCGGCGGCAGCGGGTGGCCGGGCTCGTCCTCGATGGGCTCGAGGAGCGCCGCCGTCCGCGACCCGAGGGTCCCATCGCCGAACAGCTTCAGCCACCCGATGCGCGCGCGACCATTCGCATCCCCGATCGGGTCGCCGCTCCGGATGCCCGCGTCGATCGCGGCAGCGAGCTGCTCATGGCGAACGGAGGCGTGGACGCGGATCGGGAGCCGGCCGGCGTCGGACAGCCGGCGGTACGCCTCGAACGCCGGTCCGAGCCCGGACTGGGGCGACAGCGCGCCCGGATCGTGCGCGGCGACGACGCCGACGGCGAGGAGCTCTCGACCGAGCGCCTCGATGGCCGGCATGAGCTCATCGGGCGACGGCCGCGGGATCGCACCGAAGACGAGGCGCGACGCCGTCTCGAGGAGCACGCCCGTGGGCGCGCCGTCGTCCGCGCGACGAATCATCCCGCCCGGCGGGTCGTCGGTCGCCGCCGTCACGCCGCCGGCTCGGAGCGCGGCGTCGCTGACCCAGAGGGAGTGATGATCGTGTGCCCAGATCGCGACGCGGCGTCCCGGCGCCGCTCGGTCGAGGTCCGTCGCCCGCGGCCAGCCGCCCCACCGATCCGCGTCCCAGCCGTGCCCCTCGAGCCAGCCATCCGGATCGAGCGCCGCGTGCCGCTCCGCGACCAGGCTGAGCGCGTCGTCGAGCGTCGGCGATTGGGTCAGATCGAGGCGGCCCGCGCTGAGCGCACCCTCGGCGAGATGGAGGTGCGCGTCCGTCATGCCGGGCATCGCGGCCTCGTCCGGCGCGAGCGCGATTTGTTCCGTCGGGGCCGCGACGAGGGGCTGGATCTCGGCGATCGTGCCGGACGCAATGACACGGCCGTTCCTGATCGCGATCGCCTCGACCCAGCCGAATCCGGCGTCGCCGGCGAGCGTCGCGATCCGGCCGGTGATGACGAGGTCCGCTGCGGTCACGGCGGCGGCCCTCCCAGGAGGTTGCTGAGTCCTTCGCGGTCGAGGCCGGCGCCGATGCCAAGCGCGAGGGCGATTCGCGCCTTCGGTGCCGAGAGCGTGCCGGCAGCGAGGGCGCCCGCACGGATCCACGTCACTCCCCCACTCGGGAACGCGTACGCCGGAATGAAGCCCCCGAACGCGCAACGCGACGCAACGACGACCGGAACGCCCGCATCCATCGCGCGGCGGCAGGCGTCGAGGAGCAGCGGCGTCGTGTTGCCGGATCCCGTGGCAGCGATGACAAAGCCATCGACCGGGCCCGCGGCGAGGGCGGCATCGACGAGCGAGCCGTCCATCCCGATGTGGGCCGTGATGAGGTGGATGCGCTCGGCGGCTCTCGTGGCCTCGACGTGCCGCCGCGCGCGGCCGCGGGGAGCGAGCGTGGTGTCCGCGATGGGGCCGCGCTCCATCGGCTCGAAGGCGTCGAGCCCGGAGCTGTGGACCTTGACGATCGAATCCGCCGCGCCGATTCCGCCCGACATGACGACGAGGACGCCGCGGTCGCGAGCGTCGGGCGATGCCGCGAGCGTCACGGCGTCGCGCATGTTCGCGGGGCCGTCGTAGCCGTCGTCGCTCGCCGTATGCATCGAGCCGGTGACGACGACCGGCTTCTCGCCGCCGACCACGAGATCCCAGAAGAACGCCGTCTCCTCGATCACGTCCGTGCCCTGGACGACGACGCAGCCATCGATGTCCGGCTTCGCAACGAGCTCGCGGATCGAGCCCGCGATTCCGAACACGTCAGCGAACGTGAAGTGGCTCGACGGCGTCCAGCCGCGATCGACGACCTCGATGTCCGCGATCGCATCGAGCCCCGGCGTGCGGGCGAGGATCGCGGCCCCGTCGAGGGCGGGGACGTTGCCGCCCGCCTTGGGGTCCTCCTTCATGCTGATCGTGCCGCCCGTGAAGACGACGCCAACGCGGCTCACGCCGGTTGCGCCCGGTCGCCCGGGTGACTGCCGGTTGGTCGCGCTTCGGCAGCGGCCGCGACGGACGATCTCGCGGTCAACCGTGCGGGGGCCGGCGCGGGC
>DASWSI010000412.1:0-6471 GCA_036402715.1 Candidatus Limnocylindrales bacterium | reverse complement strand
GCTGGTAGTGGACGTGCTCCTGTCCGTCGTCGTGCTGCTCGCGGCCGCCGCCCCGGTCGGGATCGCCGGCGCCTGGTTCGCCCGCCGCGGCCCCGGCGTCGTTGCCGCTGCGTTCACGCCGGGCACGGTCGGGAATCCAGGCTGGCCACATGGCGTCCAGGAAGAGAACGACGTCGCGTGGAGCTGGGATCCTCCGGATCGAGTGGCCGCCACGACGATCGAGCCCCTCGACCCCGCGAACGCGTCGTTCGAGGTCGCCGCGGTCGAGCCGCACGTGGCCGCGGGGCCGACCAGGAGGCGGACGCAGCCACGCGCCGACTAGCCGGACCGGCGGAGGTCCTCTTCGCGGCCGCGCTCGCGCCGCCGGTCGTGCTGTGACAGCTTCCGCTTCCGGAGCCGGATCGACAGCGGGGTCACCTCGACGAGCTCGTCGACCGCGATGAACTCGATCGCCGACTCGAGGGTCAGCGGCCGCGGCGGCGTCAGCCGAAGCGACTCGTCGTGCGAGTGGGTCCGGATGTTCGTCAGCTTCTTTTCCTTCGTCGGGTTCACGTCGAGGTCGCCGGACCGCGCGTTCTCGCCGACGATCATCCCCTCGTAGACCTCCTCCCCCGCGCCGATCAGCAGCTCTGACCGCTCCTGCAGGTTGAAGAGGCCGTACGCGTTCGACGTTCCGGACCGGTCGGACACGAGGACGCCGTTCGTGCGGTGGGTCACTTCGCCGGCCCACGGCCCGTAGCCCTCGCCGATCTGATGGAGCAGCGCGGTCCCGCGCGTGTCGGTGAGGAGCTGGCCGCGGTAGCCGATCAGGCCGCGGACCGGGAGGACGAACTCGAGCCGAACGCGCCCGTCCGCATCGGTCGTCATCTGCTCGAGGCGGCCCTTCCGGTTGGCCAACGCCTGCTGGACCTCGCCGATGAAGTCGGGCGGGATGTCGACCGTGATCCGCTCGTACGGCTCCTGGAGCTCGCCGCCGACGGTCCGGAGGATGACCTCGGGCCGGCTGACCGTCAGCTCGAAGCCCTCGCGGCGCATCTGCTCGATGAGGACGGCCAGCTGGAGCTCGCCGCGGCCGCGAACCTCGAACGTGTCGCCGGATTCGGTCGCCTGGACTTCGATCGAGACGTTGCCGAGGACCTCCTTGTCGAGCCGAGCCTTGATCTGGCGGCTCGTGACGTACTTGCCCTCGCGCCCCGAGAGCGGCGACGTGTTGACGCCGAACGTCATCCGGAGCGTCGGGGCGTCGACGTCGAGCCGTGGGAGGGGGCGCGGGTCGCCGGGGTCCGTGAGCGTGTCGCCGATCGTCACCTCGGGCAGCCCTGCGACCGAGACGATGTCGCCTGGGCCCGCCTCGGTGATGTCGACGCGGTCGATGCCGTGTGCCGTCTGGAGGCTCGTCACGGTGCCGGTGAGGGTCACCGTTCGGCCGGGCTCGACGGCGCCCGATGTGTCGTCGAGCTCCTCGCGGACGACCGCGATCCGCTGCCCGGTTCGAATCGTCCCGTTCCGGATCCGCCCAACCGCCATCCGCCCGACGTACTCGTTCGCCGACAGGTTCGTCACGAGCAGCTGGAGCGGGTGGCCCGGCTCGTGGGTCGGCGGCGGCGTGACGTCGATCAGTGCCTCGAGCAGCGGCCGGAGGTCCGTCCCGGGTGTGTCGAGCGCCCGCGTCGCCGTCCCGGCCTTGGCGTTCGTGTAGAGCACGGGGAACTCGATCTGGTGCTCGTCCGCGCCGAGATCCATGAACAGCTCGTAGACGGCGTCGAGGACCTCCGCCGGGCGCGCATCGGACCGGTCGATCTTGTTGAGCGCCACGACGACGGGCAGCCGGCGAGCCATCGCCTTCTGGAGGACATACCGGGTCTGCGGCAACGGCCCTTCCGCCGCGTCGACGAGGAGCAGCACGGAGTCGACCATGAGCAGGCTCCGCTCGACCTCGCCACCGAAATCGGCGTGGCCCGGGGTGTCGACGATGTTCAGCCGAACGCCGGCGTAGTCGACCGTCGTCTGCTTGGCGAGGATCGTGATCCCCTTCTCGCGCTCGAGATCGCCGGAGTCGAGGACGCGGTCGACGAGGGCCTGGTTCGAGCGGAACGCACCCGTCTGGCGGAGGAGCGCGTCGACGAGCGTCGTCTTGCCGTGGTCCACGTGGGCGACGATCGCAAGGTTGCGGAGGTCGTTGCGGACGGCAAAACGCGCCGACGGGGCTGACGGAGCAGCGACGGCGGCCGGTGCGGCGGACATGGCGGAGCGGGCTGGATCGGACATCGGGACGCTCATTGTCGCACGGAATGCCCGTCTGACGACCCGGGCGGCTCCCCTCCCCTGCTAGCATCCCGCCCGTGACCGTAGCCGCCGTGATCCTTGCCGCGACGCCGGCCTCGGCGCTCGCCGACGTCGAGGGCACGCCGAACGTCCGCCGCCTCGTCGACGTTGCGTGGGCCGGCGGTGCCGTTCCGGTCGTGGTGACTGCGCCGGACCCCGACGGTTCGGTCGTTCGGTCCCTCGCCGGTGCCTCCGCGACGTACGCCGAGCCGGCGCCCGCGAACGTCGGGCCCGTCGGCCAGATCTGCCGGGCCATCGACGTGGCTCGCGAGGCGGTGTCGGAGACGAGCGCCGCCCTCGTGTGGCCCGCACGCATGGCGTGGGTCGATGCCGAGACCGTGACGTCGCTGATCGAGGCGCACGGCACCGACGATGGCGCGGTTCTGCGGCCGACCTACGGCGGCGAGGCGGGCTGGCCGGCGCTCGTGCCGCTCGTCCATCTCGAGGTCCTTCGCGCGCTGCCCGCGGACCGGATGCCCGCGGACCTCCTCGCGGACCTCGCGACGCGCGTCCCGACGCGGCTCGTCGAGCTTGGCGACCCGGGTGCGGTCCACGACATCGAGACGGCGCGGGGTGACCTGCCGGAGTACGACGGGCCGCCGCAGCCGGCGGGCGGCCATGTCCACGAGTGGGGGTCCGGCGCCGCCGAGATGCACGACGAGGGGCCGCTCGAGGGCCCGGCGCTCGCGCCGTACGGCCAGGCGGCCGCGGAGGTCCCGGACCAGCCGGGCTGAGGGATTCCGGCCGGCGTTCGGGGTCACCGGGGCCCCGTGAGCGCCGTGGACCGCGCTCGCCCGCTACGGCGCCGGTGCGGCCGGTGCGAGCGCGCCGCGGATCCGCGCGAGCGGGACCGTCGCGATGGCGATCCCGCCGACGACGAGCGCGACGCCGAGGAGCTGGAGGGCGGACGGCGCCTCGCCGAGCAGGACCATCGCGAGCACGACGGACATGACCGGCTGGGCGAGGAGGATGACGGACGTGACGACCGCCGGCAGCCGCGGGAGCGACACGGAGATGAGCACGTAGCCGAGGAACTGCGACGTCACGCCATACAGCGCGAGCCATCCGTGAGCCGGCCACGTCGGGGCGAGGTGGAGGTCACCGAGCGGCAGCCCGACGAGGATCGCCACGCCGGCCGTCGCCGCCGTCGAGAACGCGACGGGTGACACCGGACGGCTGAGGTCGCGGCCACTCCGGCGGATGACGAGCAGGTAGCCCGAATAGCAGAACGCCGTGCCGATCCCGAAGACGACGCCAAGCACGGGGTTCGCGCCGTACGCTCCCGCGCCGACGAGCCCGGAGATCAGGACGACACCGAGAAGCACGACGGGCAGCGCGACGAGGACGGCGCGCGACGGCCGCTCCCCGAGGAACAGCCACGCGACGAAGCCGACGACGAGGACCTGGAGGTTGCCGAGGACCGTCGACAGTCCCGCCCCGACGGCCTCGATCGAGTGGTGCCAGAACGTGAGGTCGCCGGCGAAGAAGATCCCGGCGATCGCGGCGAGTCGGATGCTCGCGGCCGGCAGCCGTCCGTAGCGGCGCCACTCGAGCCACGCGAACAGGACGAGGAGCGGCAGCCCGTACAGGCACCGGAACAGCGTCGCCGTGGACGGCGACTCGCCGGCGTAGCGGTAGAAGATCCCGGAGAACGCGATGCAGCTCGCACCCAGGAACGCCGCGAGCCGCGGTCGGCGCGCAATCGCCTCGAACGGACCGCTCCCCGCGCCGCCCGTCACGCCTGTTTTTCGGGGGCCCCGACGAACCGCAGGCCGAGGTCCGCGTACTGCCCGGGATCCGGTGCCGATGGGGCCTCGAGCATGAGGTCGCTGCCGGACTGCGTCTTCGGAAACGCCATGACCTCGCGGATGTTCGTCTGGAACGCCAGGAGCGCCGCCCAGCGATCGATCCCGATCGCGATCCCGCCGTGCGGCGGCGCGCCGTACTCGAACGCGTCGAGCATCGCCCCGAACATGTTCCGCATCCGCTCGACGGTGTAGCCCTGGAGCGCGAAGCTCTGCTCCAGCAGGTCCCGTCGGTGAATCCGGACCGACCCGCCACCGAGCTCCCAGCCGTTGAGCGCGACGTCGTACTGCATCGCCCGCGCGCGGCCCGCCGGATCCTCGGGGCTCGGCCGCGCCGGATCGCCGGACACCGTCGTGAGCAGTGGCTGGTCCTCGGGAACGACCCCGCTGAATGGGTTGTGGGTCGCGTCCCACCGAGCTGCCTCCGCGTCCCACTGATACATCGGGAACCGGTAGACCCAGCAGTACGCGAGGACGTTCGGGTCGGCGAGACCGAGGCGGCCGCCGAGCTCGACCCGAAGCCGCCCGAGCACGCCGTTGGCCACGTCCGCCGTGTCCGCGACGACGAGGATCAGGTCGCCTTCCGTGGCGTTCGTCGCCGTCACGAGCCCGCGGGTCGCGTCCTGGGAGAGGAACTTGGCAATCGGTCCCTTCACCGTGCCGCCCGCCTCCACGGAAAGGTGCGCCAGGCCCTTCGCCCCGAACCGCCGCGCCGTCTCCGTGAGCTCGTCGATCTCTCGCCGCGTGACGCCGCCGAGACCGGGAGCGACGATCGCCTTGACCCGCCCGCCGGACGCAAGCGCCTCGTCGAAGACCCGGAACCCGGACGCCGAACCGAGCCCCGGAGCAAGGTCGATGAGCTCCATCGCGAACCGGGTGTCCGGCTTGTCCGAGCCGAACCGCTCCATGGCTTCCGTGTAGGTGAAGCGTGGGAACGGGCGGTCGCGGATCGGGCGGTCGGGGACGACGCTCGCACTGACCTCGACGATCATCCGCTCGACGAAGTCCATCACGGCGGCCTCGTCGACGAAGCTCATCTCGAGGTCGAGCTGGGTGAACTCGAGCTGCCGGTCACCGCGCAGGTCCTCGTCCCGGAAGCAGCGCGCGATCTGGAAGTAGCGGTCGATGCCCGCGACCATGAGCAGCTGCTTGAGCTGCTGCGGGCTCTGCGGCAGCGCGTAGACGCTGCCCGGCTGGAGCCGCGACGGGACGATGAAATCGCGGGCGCCCTCCGGGGTGGACTTGATGAGGTTCGGCGTCTCGACCTCGACGAAGCCCTCGGCGTGATGGACCTCGCGGATCGACTGGACGAGGCGGCTTCGGAGCAGCAGCCGCTGCTGCATCGGCTCGCGACGGATGTCGAGGTAGCGGTACCTGAGCCGAAGTGATTCCTCGATCGGCGCGTCGGGGTCGTTGACGTAGAACGGCGGTGTCTTCGCCTCGTTGAGGATCTCGATGCCCGTGGCGCGGAGCTCGATCCCGCCCGTCGGAAGCTTGGCGTTCTCGGTTCCTGCGAGGCGGCGCTCGACGGTCCCCGTGACGGTCACCACGAACTCATTCCGGACCCGGCTCGCGATCGCATGCGCGTCCGGCTGCGTCGTCCGGTCGACGACGACCTGGGTGATCCCGTGGCGGTCGCGAAGGTCGAGGAAGATGAGCTGGCCGTGGTCGCGGCGCCGGTGGACCCAGCCGGCGAGCCGCGCCTCCGTTCCGGCGTCCGTCGCGCGCAACGCGCCGCACGTGTGGCTGCGATAGGGCGTGGCGAGGCCGGGGGTCGGGTCCGTCATGGCCGCCGTATCCTACGGGAACGGACGTTCGGAGAGGAGCGAGATGCTGTCGGATCGCCGGGTCCACACGACGCTGCCGACGCGCGACCCCGAGCGGCTGCGGACGTTCTACGAAGGAACGCTCGGGCTGATGCCGTTCGCGGAGCTTCCCGGCGCCGTGCTCTACCGCGTCGGCGAAGGCACGCTGTTCGCGATCTCGCGGGCCGGCGCGACGTCGTCAGGCGCCCACACGCAGATGGCGTTCACCGTGCCGGACGTCGACGCCGAGGTCCGCGAGCTGCGGGGGCGCGGCGTCGTGTTCGAGGAGTACGAGACGCCGAAGACGATCGACTCGGTCGCGCAGCTGCCATCCGGTCGCGCCGCCTGGTTCAAGGACCCTGACGGCAACCTCATCGGCGTCATCCAGTTCGACCGCCCGACCTGACACGGGGCGGGCGGCGCGCAACCGCTCGCGGGACCCGCGCCTGGAGCGCCGATCTACCCGTGGCGGTGTGACTGCCCCGCGCGGCTCAGCTCCCTGGCAAGGTCGGCGACGGCGACGGGATGCTGCGTCC
>DASWSI010000411.1:0-2019 GCA_036402715.1 Candidatus Limnocylindrales bacterium | reverse complement strand
CGATCTCCCGATCGGGCGATCGCAGCTCACGAACGGCGGCGGCAACTTCGGCGGCGGCTTCAAGGACGCAGTCGAGCTCGCCAATGCCTCGTACGGCCAGGCCGAGACGGTGACGACCCCGATTCAGATGGCGCTCGTCGCGGCGACGGTCGCGAACGACGGCCTCCTCATGCAGCCGCACCTCGTGACCTCGCTGACCGGGCAGCGGAGCGGGACGCGGACGATCGAGCCCGCCGCCTGGCGCCGCATCGTCCCGCCGAACGTCGCGGCGGAGATCCAGCAGGCGATGCAGCGCGCGGTGGAGGGGCCGCTCGGCAAGCAGTTCACCTCCGGTGCCAAGGTCCCGGGCGTCCCGACCGCCGGGAAGTCCGGAACGGCGGAGCTCGGCGGTCAGGGCGAGCCGAACTCCTGGTTCATCGGCTTCGCGCCGGTCGACAATCCGCAGGTCGCGATCGCCGTCGTCGTCGAGCAGGGCGGTCGGGGCGGCGCCCGTGCCGCGCCCCTGGCGGGAAACCTCATGACGCTCGCGCTCAAGACGCTCGGCGGCGGCTAGGTGCCGGACCTCCCGGGGCGCGCCGAGGAGCGCGCGCCGGAATCGCGCCCGGCAGGGGGCGACGGTCGCAGCCCGGGGACGGCGCGAGACGGCGACGAGCCGCGGCAGCCGCGCCCGATCCTCGAGCGGCTCGGGCTTGCGTTCATCGCCCTCGTCTTCGGCGGTCTGTTCGGTGGTGTGGCGGTCGCGGCGTGGGCCGGCGGTGAGGTGTTCCTCGCGGCGATGGGCGGGATCGGCTGCCTGATGACGATCTGGGTCGGCGTGCTGACCCTCTGGCGCGGATAAGGGAGCGGGGCACCGCCGCGCGGTCGCCGGGTCCCTCGCGAACCCGTCGCGCAATCCCGACGTACTATCGTTTGCAACCCGCCCCGTCGCCCGATCCTGCGATCGGCCCGCAGACGCACCTACCCGGCGTGTCCCGTGCGATCCGCCACCCAGGGGAGTCCATGACGAAGATCCAGGAAACCGGGGACAAGGTCCTCGCCAACGTCGAGCGCGTCATCGTCGGCAAGCACAACGAGGTTCGGCTTGCGCTCGTCGCGCTCCTCTGTCGCGGCCACCTCCTGATCGAGGACGTCCCCGGGACCGGCAAGACCGTCCTCGCGAAGGCGATCGCGCGCAGCCTCGGCTGCACCTTCCGACGGATCCAGTTCACGCCGGACCTCCTGCCGTCGGACGTGTCCGGCCTGTCGATCTACAACCAGAAGACGCAGGAGTTCGAGTTCCGGCCGGGACCGATCATGAGCCAGGTCGTCCTCGCCGACGAGATCAACCGGGCGACGCCGAAGACGCAGTCCGCGCTGCTCGAATGCATGGAGGAGCGGCAGGCGACGATCGACGGCACGACCTACCCGATGCCGGATCCGTTCCTCGTCATCGCGACCCAGAACCCGATCGAGTACGAGGGCACGTTCGCACTGCCCGAGGCCCAGCTCGACCGGTTCATGATCCGCCTTCGCCTCGGCTACCCGCAGCCCATCGAGGAGATCGTCATCCTCGACGAGCAGAAGCGGACGCACCCGCTCGAGGAGCTCGCCGTTGTCTGCCCCGTCGAGGAGCTGACGGAGATGCAGGACGCGGTCCGCGAGATCTACGTCGACTCGACGATCAGCGACTACATCGTCCGGCTCGTCAACGCGACACGAAACCATCCCGACGTCTACCTCGGCGCATCGCCGCGCGGCTCGATCGCGCTGTATCGCGCCGGCCAGGCGCTCGCCGGCCTCCTCGGGCGCGACTACGTCATCCCGGACGACATCAAGGCGCTCGCCGAGCCCGCCCTCGCGCATCGCGTGATCATCAAGACGAGCTCGACGATCCACGATGTCGGTCCGGGCCAGGTCGTTCGCGAGCTGCTCGAGACGACGTCGATCGACAACATCAAGCCGACGGGCCAGACCGGTGGCCCCCGCGACCTGCGAGCTGCCGCGTCGCAGGCGCCGGGCAGCTAGCGTCCGCCCTCCGGA
>DASWSI010000410.1:0-2299 GCA_036402715.1 Candidatus Limnocylindrales bacterium | reverse complement strand
TACGAGGCGGGCGGGATCGCCAAGGACGGGGCCAAGCTCGTGGCGGCGGTCTCGACGGTCCGGGTGCCGAAGCTGACGGTGATCGTCGGAGGATCGTTCGGCGCGGGGAACTACGCGATGGCCGGCAGGGCCTACTCGCCGCGCTTCCTGTGGACCTGGCCGAACAGCCGAATCAGCGTCATGGGCGGCAAGCAGGCGGCCCGGGTCCTCTCGACGGTTCGCGGCGAGTTCGCCTCCGAGGCCGAGCGCGACGCATTCGAGGCACCGATCCTCGAGACCTACGAGCGCGAGGGCAGCCCGTACTTCGCGACGGCGCGGCTGTGGGACGACGGGGTCATCGATCCCCTCGATACGCGGCGCATCCTTGCCCTCGGGATCGAGGCCGCGCTCCACGCGCCGATTCCGGACACGAGGTTCGGCGTATTCCGCATGTGACGCGCCTCGTGGCGCTCGGTGTCTCGGCGCTGTTCCTTGCCGGTTGCAGCCTTCTCGGGATCGGGCGGCCGCAAGGCGGGCCGTACCCCGGCGCGTGCGCCAGCCTGGGATTCCCGGCTCGTCAATGCGCCGCGATCGTCGCGCGCGCCCGCGCCGAGACGAGCATCGGCGCGCGTGTCGTCACGGGCGTCCGGGTTCTCGCGCCCGCTCCGGACAACCAGACGCGGCTCGGCGGCTTCGTCCTCGCTCGTGTCCGGTTCGACTACGTCGACGGCACAGCCGACACCGCCGAGGTCGGGTGCAAGACCTCGCTCGGTGACGACCTCGCGTGCGACGCCGATCCGCAGATCCAGGTGTTCGCGGGGATCGATCACGACGTCCCTTGCACGACGGAGGCACCGAACGGCGACCCGGCCGGTTGCGCCACGCTCCCGCCACGCCCGAACAACGCCGCGATCGCGGCGGCGAGGCCGCTCCGCGTCGCCGCGCTCGATGTTCCGTTGTCGCGAACGGGCTCCTACGAGATCGAGGTCGGGCGAGCGAGCCTGCCGAACGGCTACCTGAGCCGGCGCGAGTTCGGTCTTGCGGACCTCAGGCCGACGACGTTCTGGATCAGCGGCGGGATCGATTTGGACGTCCGACCCCTGATTCCCGGACGGCCACCGATCCGGAGCATCTACCGTGACGGGTTCAACGGTCCGGAGCCGGTCGACGTGTTCCTCGTCTTCGACGTGTCGGAGACGACGCCCGGCGCGGTCCTGCAGATCCGCGATCTGGTCGTCGAGTAGCAGCGGCCCGTACACTCCGGCGATGAGCGAAGCGAAGCACGCCCCTTTCCGCGGCCGCGTCGCGTCCGTCAACGTGTCGCACGGCGGCGTCCCGAAGCGACCGATCCCCGGCGGCTGGGTTGACCGGCTCGGGCTCGAGGCGGACGCGCACGTTGAGCCGGAGCCGATGCACGGCGGCGTCGACCAGGCGATCTCGATCTACACCATGGAGTCGATCGCGCGCGTCGCGGCCGACGGCCACCGCGCGTTTCCTGGCGCCTTCGGCGAGAACCTGACCCTCGCCGGCGTCGAGCTCGACGACCTCCACCCCGGCGACCGCCTCGCGATCGGCGATCAGGGCCTCGTCCTCGAGCTCACGAAGCGCGCCGAGCCGTGCCAGACGATCGCGCACTGGTTCGTCGGTCGCGCGATCGCGAGGATCGGGTCGAAGCAGAACCCGCGCGACGCCCGGTGGTACGCGCGCGTCGCGTCGGAGGGCCCCGTCGTCACCGGCGATCGCGTCGAGATCCGCCAGGGCCGCTGACCCGACGCGTTCACGGGCTAGCATGGCCGCGTGAGCGACATCCTCGCCGTCGAGCGGAGCGGCCCGTCCGGTTCCGTCGCCCGCGTCACGCTGACCCGACCGGATGTCCACAACGCGTTCAACGCGACGCTCATCGCGGAGCTCCGGGCCGTCTTTGCGGCGCTCGCGCGCGAGGGGCCGACACAGCTCCGGGCCGTGGTGCTCGCGGGTGAGGGGCCGTCGTTCTGTGCCGGCGCGGACATCTCGTGGATGCGCGCGGCGATGGCGCTCGACGTCGAGGGCAACGAGCAGGACGCCATGGCGATGGCGGACATGTTCGAGGCGATCGACACCTCTCCCGTCCCGGTCGTCGCGCGGGTTCAGGGCGCGGCACTCGGTGGCGGGATGGGGCTCTGCGCCGTCAGCGACGTCGTCGTCGCGGAGTCCGGCGCGAAATTCGGGTTCACCGAGACGCGCCTCGGGATCCTGCCCGCGGTCATCTCCCCGTTCGTCGTCGCGAAGATTGGCGAGAGCCATGCCCGGTCGCTCTTCCCGGGCGGCCGTCGGTTCGACG
>DASWSI010000409.1:0-3595 GCA_036402715.1 Candidatus Limnocylindrales bacterium | reverse complement strand
CCTCAGCGACCGACGACGAGGACCTCGCGCGGAAACTGCGTCAGCCGCTCGACGGTCCCCGCGGCGGCGTCGATCGCGATGAGGTCCTCGATCCGGACGCCCATCTCGTCCTCGAGGTAGATCCCGGGCTCGACCGAAAAGACGGTCCGGCTCGGGAGGGCGGCGTCCGGCGCGGTTCGGCCGAGGCTCGGTGACTCGTGGGTCGCCAGTCCGATCCCGTGGCCGGTTCCGTGCCCGAAGTGCGCCCCGTGGCCGGCGGCGTCGATCACGTCGCGCGCAACGGCGTCAATGGCGCGGCCGCTGGGCAGCGGGTTGCCGCCGGAACTGGACGCGGTCACCGCCGCGTGGACCGCCGCGATCGCCTCTGCCTGGGCGCGCGCGACGAGCTCGTAGACCGCGAGGTCGCCGGCCGAGGGCTCGCCCACGAAGAGGGTCCGCGTCATGTCGCTCCGGTAGCCCGCGACCTGCGCCCCGAAGTCGAACAGCAGCACCTCGCCCTCCGTAACGGGGCGGTCGCCCGGCGAGCCGTGCGGCAGCGCCGCCTGCGGACCGGCGAGGCAGGCGACGTCGAATGCGAGCGCTTCGGCGCCACCGGTCCGCATCAGCCATTCGAGCTCGAGCGCCAGCTCGTGCTCCGTCGCGCCCGCTCGGATGCGCGGCAGGAGTGTCGCGAGCGCGCGATCCGCCACCGCGCACGCCGCCGCGACCCGCTCGAGCTCCGTGGGCTCCTTCGTCGCCCGGTCGTCCTCGATCCAGCCCTCGACAGGCACGAGCTCGACACCGGGCGCCGCGGCCGCGAGCCGGTCCCACACCGCGTGGCTGACGAAGCCGGCCTCGACGGCCACGCGCCGGGCGCCGACGGACGCGAGGAGATCCGGCCATCGCTCGGGCAGGTTGCCGTAGACCTCGACGAGGGTCGTCTCGGGGGCCTCGCGCCTCGCCTGGATCGTGTAGCGGCTGTCGGCGAGCAGCAGCACATCCTCCGCGCCGACGACGAACTGCCCCGATACGCCGGCGACCTTCTCCTCGCCCTCGCCGAGCGCGAAACCCGTGAGGTAGCGGATGTTCTCGCGCCGGACGCCGAAGTACGCGTCCACGCCGGCGTCGGCGAACCGGGCGCGGACGCGGGCGAGGCGTTTCGGCCGCGCCACGCGGTCCGAAGCCTCCCATCGCTCGAGATCCGCGGCTGTCGGCGGAGGCGCGAAGTCCGCGGGCGAGGGCGCCGCCGCGGACCCGATCACGGCTGCGCGCCGTACTTGACGATGTTCCGCTGATGCTCGGCGAACGTCTTCGCGTAGACGGTGGATCCATCCGGCTTGGCGAGGAAGTAGAGGTAGCCCGCCTTCGTGTCCGGATGGAGCGCGGCGTCGATCGACGCCAACGACGGCGTCGAGATCGGCCCCGGGATGAGGCCACCGTGCGTCGTCGTGTTGTAGCCCGCCAGGTCCGGCGGCAGCGTCTTCGGCAGCTGATGGGCTCCGAGCGGCGCCCAGAAGAGGTACTTCGGCCAATCCGTGAACGGCATCGCGGCGAGCTGGAGCGAGTCATGGATGTAGAAGATCGTCGGGTCCGAGCCGAGCAGGTGGGTCGGGAACAGCTTGGGATTGAGGCGGTTCTGGAAGACGCCCGCGATCAGCGGCCGATCCTCGTCGAACCGCGCCTCGTGCTCGACCAATGACGCCAGGGTCACGATCTCGTAGAAGGACATCCCGCGCGACTTCGGGACGTTGATCCGGTCCTTGCCGACGGCGTCGTAGAACTTGTCGAGCATCATCGAGATGAATTGCTCCGCGGTGGTGTCCGGCAGCACGCGGTACGTGGCCGGATAGAGGAAGCCCTCGAGCGACGTTCCGGCCGGCAGCTTCAGGGCGGCGAGCCACGGATGCGCGTCGATCAGCGACGCCGGCGGATGCTTGGCGAGGTCGTAGAACTGCTTCACGTCCATCTTCAGCGGAAGCGTCTGGAGCTTCGCCGCCACCTGCTCGATCCGGAGTCCTTCGCGCAACCCGATGTCCACGTACAGCACCTTCGGCGGCGAGAGGAGCGTCGTCACCAGCTCGGTCGGGGTCATGTTCTTGCGGAGGACGTAGTTTCCCGCGCTGAGCTTCGTTGCGAGGCCCTTGTCGATCGCGACGAAGACGAACGCCCGGCGATCGCCGACGAGGCCGGCCGCGGCCAGACGGTCCGCGATCGCGCTTGCCGTGTCGCCCGTGTTCACGGTGAACGGGGTGTCCGTCGGGTCGCTGCTCGCGGGCCGGTTCAGCGCGTCGCCGAGGTCCTCACGCACGAGGTCCGCGACGAACGGAAGGTGCAGCGCGCCCGGGTTGTCACCGGCCCACCCGACGATCGCGCCGCGGACGATCGGCCGGAGCGCGGTCACGAGGACGGTCAGCACGACGGCCGCGAGGACGACCGCAAAGATCAGGAACTTGAGAAAGCCCGGCAGCCCCGAACCGCCGCCGTTCCGTTCGCGTCGCGCGGCCGGCGCCACCTGCCGCGGATCTGGCGCCCACCCGTCGTCGTATCCCCCGCGACTCAGGGGGTTCACCGGCCCTCGCTCGTCGCGCGGACGCCCCCCATCGCGGATCGTCATCCAGTGGTCTCCCGGCTGCATGTTGGCTGGTCTGGGACGCGAGGATGCGCCGAATGGCGTGTCACCGGCCGCGCTCAGGGCGGGCGTCGAGCTCGTCCTGGAGAATGATCGCCGCGGCCTCGCGGTCGATCCGCGCACGGTACGCCTCTCGCTGCGAACGCGTTGGCGGGCCGCCGGACCGGCCGCGTTTCATCGGCCCGACACGCTCCTCCGCGAGGTGGCTCGTCAATCGCTCGTCCCGGAACGTTACCCGGACGCCGAGCCGCGCGCCGACCGCATCGACCCACGCCCGGGTGATCTCGGCCTGACGGCCCTCGCGCCCCGAGGCCTCGAACGGCAGCCCGACGACGATTTCGGTGACGTCCTGCTCGGCGATGACCCGCGCGAGCGCGGCGATCTCCGACGTCTCATCCGCGGACCGTGGCAGGGTCGCAAGCGGCATCGCCCGGCCGCCGTCATCGTCCGCGATCGCGAGGCCGATGCGTCGCTCACCGAGATCGACGCCGAGGATTCGCGTCACGGCACCGCCGACTGGGACGACGACGCCGACGCCGAGCCGCTCGCCGACCCCGACCCCGACGGCGAGCCGCTTGCCGGCCGCGCGGACGGCAGCACCGATGGCACCGACTGACCCGGCGATGCCGACGCGACGGCGCCGACGCGAACGTCGATTCTCGCGTCGATTCCGGGGACGGTCGTCACCCAGTCCGGCCAGAGCGTGACGGTCGCGTCGCCGTACTGGCCGAGGATCCGCCGCGCGTCGGCCGCCGACTTGCCCTTGACCTGCGCCATCACGGTCCTGGCATCGAGGACCTGGACCTGCTCCGCGGACGCGGTGACGGGAAATACGACCGCCGAGCCGTCGACTGTCGGGGCTCCGACGACGGCCCTGGTCGATCCGGCGATGACGCGGCGCCCGGGCGGGACGGCGGCACGGATCCGGTCCGCGGCGAAGGCTGTCACTGCCGCCTGGTCCACAGCGGTCACGGTCCCGGTCGACGT
>DASWSI010000408.1:0-3624 GCA_036402715.1 Candidatus Limnocylindrales bacterium | reverse complement strand
GTACCTGCTCCACGCGCCGACGCGCCTCACGATCACCGATTCCGACGGCGGGGCGTATCGCGACACCAGCCGTGGCTCGTACGCCGAGGCGTTCGAGGAGCAGCTCCTTGCCTTCCACGCGCTCGTGACCGATGGCACACCGCCCGTCGCGGGGATTGCCGAGGGACGCGCGGACATCGTCACCTGCCAGCTCATGGCGAGGCGGTTCGCCGAACGAAACGGCTGGCCGCTCGGCGGCGAGGCGGCGGCGGCCACGGCCGCCCCGACGCCCCCGCCGGCCGCGGCGGCGCTCGCGACCTAGCCGCGCGGCTTGTCGACGAGGACGACGATCCCTTCGTTGCTCTCCACCTCGACGTCGCCACCCGTCACGCCGTCGCGATCCATCCCGGTGGCGACGAGGATCCGCCCCGTGCCCGGGAGCGGAACGACGACCCGTGCCGGCGACAGGTTGAGCGCGACGAACAGCCGCTGGCCCGCCGCTTCCCGGAGATACGCGTAACACCCCGCCGGCGCATCGTCGACGGCCCGGTACGTGCCCGTGGCGAGCGCCTCGTGGACGCGCCGGAGCCGCAACAGCTCGCGCGTCAGGGCGAGGATCGATCGCGGGTCCGCCGATTGCGTGGCCACGTCGATCCCCGCGCCGGCGGCGCCGAGGGGCAGCCACGGCTCCACCTCGGGCCGGCAGAACCCGCCGTTCGCGGTCGCGTCCCACGGCATCGGCGTTCGCTCCGGGTCGCGGCCGAGCCCGGCGACGTTCCCCTCCCAGGGGTCGCGCGCGCGCTCCGGCGGGATCGGGCCGTCCGGCATCCCGAGCTCGTCGCCGTAGTACATCGTCGGCGTCCCGCGGAGCGTCAGCAGGAGCATCGTCGCGAGGCGTGCGCGCTCCGGCCCGACCCAGGTCGCAATCCGCGGCTGGTCGTGATTGCCCAAAACCCAGTTCGGCCACGCGCCGTCCGGCAGGATCGCCTCGACGGCATCGACCACGGAGCGGAGCCGCTCGGCGTTCCAGTCGAGGCGCAGGAGGTGGAAGCCGAACGGCATGTGGACGCCGTCCTGCTGCTGCCCGTAGAACCTCGCCCACCGCTCGAGCGGGTCGTGAGAGACCTCCGCGACCGTGACGCGATCGCCGGGCCCATGGCCGTCGACGAGGGCGCGGAAGTCCGCCCACACGCCGTAGACGTCCGGGTGGGCCTGGTCGTTGACGTGGATCTGCTTCGCCCACTCGGACCCGAACCAGTTGCGCGCCGCCGGGACGTCCGTCCGGAGCGGGTTGTCCCGCATCTCCGGATCCTTCATCACCGCCGCGGCGACGTCGATCCGGAACCCGTCCACGCCGCGGTCGAGCCAGAACCGGGCGATGTCGAACATCGCCGCCTTGACGGCCGGGTTCCGCCAGTTCAGGTCCGGCTGCTCGCGGAGGAACGTGTGGAGGTAGAACTGGGACGTCGCCTCGTCCCATTCCCAGCCGGGCCCGCCGAACAGGCTCAGCCAGTTGTTCGGAAGCGAAGCCCCCGGGGCGGCGTCGCGCCAGAAATACCAGTCGCGCCGCGGGTTGTCGCGTGACGAGCGCGACTCGAGGAACCACGGGTGCCGGTCCGAGGAGTGGTTCGGGACGTAGTCGACGATGACCCGGATGTCGCGGCGGTGCGCCTCGGACAGGAGGCGGTCGAAGTCCGCGAGGGTGCCGAACAGCGGATCGACGTCCCGGTAGTCCTCGATGTCGTATCCGAAGTCCTTCATGGGCGACCGGTAGAACGGGGTCAGCCAGATCCCGGCGACACCCAGCCACGCGAGGTAATCGAGGCGTTCGGTCACGCCGGCGAGGTCACCGACACCGTCGCCGTCCGCGTCCTGGAAGCTCCGGACGTAGATCTCGTAGATCGCCCCGCGCCGCCACCACGGCTGATCGGCCATCGCTTCCTCCGCTGACGCACCGGACGCACGATTGACAGTGAGCCGGACCCGCATCTAGTCTCCCGCTCTGACGGGAGAGCCGTCCACGAAATGCCTCGTCGCCAGTTGCCGGCGGCGCGAGGTCGGCGAGAACCGAGTCAGCCCGACGGACGAAACCATCATCGGGCTGCCAGGTCGCCGGGAGGAGCACCGGTTATCGCCGCCCCGGAGCCTCGCTCGAGGAGGAGCGACCCGGTTGGCCGATTGACATCGGATGACCATTCGTGGAGCCACGTTCCGTCGCGGGCCGAGGCCTTCACCATCAGCTGGAGGTAGTTCATGGCGCGATTCCTTCGCGGAATGACGCTCGTCGTCGTCTCCGCGCTCCTCACCGCCTGCTCGAACGGCGGCACTGCCGCGCCGTCGAGCGCCGGCGCATCCACGGGCGGCGCGGGCGCGTCCGCGAGCTCGGGCGCAAGCGCTTCAGGCGGTTCGGGCGGCACCGGCGCCAACAGTGGCGCAACGATCACGGTCACCTCGCTCTGGGGCGGCAGCGAGCAGGAAAGCTTCCAGAAGGTCCTCGACGCCTTCAAGGCGAAGACCGGCATCACCGCCAAGTACGAGTCGATCCGGACGGACTACGCGACGGTCCTCCAGACGCGCATCACCGGCGGCAACCCGCCTGATGTCGCGATCATGCCGGGCATCGGCTTCCTCCGCCGCTTCGCCAACGACGGCAGCATCAAGAAGATCACGGACCTGGGCATCGATCCGGCGTCGATCGCGGGCAACTACGCGCCCGGCATTCTCGAGATCGGCAAGGTCGGCAACGACCAGTACGGGATCATGGTCAAGTTCAACAGCAAGAGCACGGTCTGGTACCGCCCCCAGAAGCTCAAGGACGCGGGCGTCGCCATCCCGAAGACGTGGGACGACTTCACCGCGGCCGTCGCGAAGCTCAAGGCCAAGGGCGACATTCCGCTCGGCCTCGGCGCCAAGGACTCGTGGACGCTGACGGACTGGTTCGAGAGCATCTACGTCCGCCAGGCCGGCCCTGACGCCTACTCCAAGCTCTTCAGCAAGGACGGCGACTGGACGGATCCCACGGTCACGACCGCGATCAAGACCATGCTCGACGTCCTCAAGGAGGGCAACGTCGTCGGCGGAATCAACGGCGCGCTCGGCGCCGCGTTCACCGACGGCATCGGCCAGGTCTTCAGCGCGAACCCCAAGGCGGACATGTACTACGAGGGCGGGTTCGTCGGCGGGATCATCACCGGGCAGGTCAACAAGGCCGCCAAGCTCGGGACGGACGCCGACTGGTTCGACTTCCCCTCGATCAACGGCAACAACGGCGTCACGATCGGCGGCGACGTCATCGCGGCGCTGACGACCAAGCCGGGCGTCAAGGAATTCCTCCAGTACATGACCACCCCCGAGTCGGGTGAGGTCTGGGCCAAGACCGGCGCGATCATCTCGCCGATCAAGAGCGTGTCGCCGGACGCGTATCCGAACGACACGGTCAAGAAGGAAGCCGCGCAGGTCGCCAACGCGTCCGCCGTGCGCTTCGACGGCTCCGACCTTCTTCCCTCGGGCGCTCCGGACCTCGGTGCGCTGCTGCAGAACGCGCTCAAGGGCCAGGACATGGCCCCGCAGCTCCAGCAGTTCCAGACCAAGGTCAAGGACGCCTGGAGCAGCGAGTAACCACTCCCCTTTGAGACCAAGCGGCCG
>DASWSI010000407.1:0-3601 GCA_036402715.1 Candidatus Limnocylindrales bacterium | reverse complement strand
CGCCGACGACGGCTGCCGTTCGTCGCTCCCGAGGATCGCGCCGCGAATCGTCCCGTGTCCCGCGAGGAACGCGACGTTGAGCCCGAGTCGCTCGGCCGCGACGGCGTCGAGGTACTCGGCGAACGTCCGCCACCGCGCCGTGACGCGGTTCGCGCGAAGCTCGAGCTCAACGAGCTCGCGGCCGGCCGGCGTGATCGGGGCGACCGTCATGCCGCAGTTGCCGGACAGCTGCGTCGTGAACCCCTGCCGGAGGTGGCTGATCAACGCGCCGTCGACGAACAGCGCCGCATCCGAGTGGCCGTGCGGATCGACGAACCCAGGGCAGACGACGCGACCCGTGGCGTCGATCACGAGGCCGACGGAACCGGGATCCACCGCGGAGAGGTCACCGACGGCCACGATCCGGTCACCCGCGACGCCGACATCGGCCGGGCGACCCGGCGCGCCCGTGCCGTCGACCAGGAGCCCGCCGCGAACCAGGAGATCGAACGGCGCCATTGCCGCCGAATGGTGACAGAACGCGGCGCCGGAACCGGGGTCGCCCCGCGCCGGAACGGCGGGAGGCCGCGCGAAGCCCCGCTGGCCGCGCGAAGGCGCGCTCGGTGCCCGGGCCCGCCGCGGCGAACCTTCAGACGGCTTCGGCGAGCGCCTCCGCGAACTGGCTGTTGTAGAGGTCGAAGTAGAAGCCGCGCCGGGCGAGCAGCTCGTCGTGGGTGCCCTGCTCGACGATCGAGCCATTCTCCATGACGAGGATCGTGTCGGCGTCCCGGATCGTCGACAGGCGATGCGCGATGACGAATGTCGTTCGGCCGGTCATGAGGCGGTTCATCGCCCGCTGGATGAGGACCTCGGTCCGGGTGTCAACCGAGCTCGTCGCCTCGTCGAGGATGAGAATCGGCGGGTCGGCCAGGAACGCCCGCGCGATCGTCATCAGCTGCTTCTCACCGGCCGACAGGCTCGTCGCGTCGTCGTCGATGATCGTGTCGTAGGCGTCGGGCAGCGTCCGGACGAAGTGGTCGACATGGGCAGCCTCCGCCGCCGAGCGGATCTCGGCTTCGGTCGCGTCGAGCCGCCCGTAGGCGATGTTCTCGCGGATGGTGCCATGGAACAGCCACGTGTCCTGGAGGACCATCCCGAACGCGCGCCGGAGCGCGTCACGGGACAGCTCGCGCGTGTCGATGCCGTCGATCGTGATCCGGCCCCCATCGAGCTCGTAGAACCGCATCAGGAGGTTCACGAGCGTGGTCTTGCCCGCGCCGGTCGGGCCGACGATCGCAACCGTCTGGCCGGGCGCGACGACGAGCGACAGGTTGTCGATGAGCGGCTTGTCCGGCTCATAGCGGAACGAGATGTCGTCGAGGACGACGGTCCCGACCGGGTCGCCGAACGCAGGTGCGGTCACGGGGTCCGCGATCTCCTCCGGCTCGTCGAGGAGCTCGAAGACGCGCTCGGCGGACGCAACCGCGGACTGGAGGACGTTGACGATGCTCGCGGTCTGGATGATCGGGAAGGTGAACTGGCGGGAGTACTGGATGAAGGCGACGACGTCGCCAATCGTCATCTGCCCCGATGCGACCCGGAGGCCGCCGATGACCGCGATGGCGACGTAGTTCAGGTTCGAGATGAACATCATCGCCGGCTGGATGATCCCGGAGATGAACTGCGCCCGGCGGCTGGCATCGAAGAGGCGCTCGTTCTCGCGGTCGAAGACTTCGATCGCCTCGCGCTGGCGTCCGAATGCCTTGACGATGGCGTGTCCGGTGTGCATCTCCTCGACGTGGCCGTTGAGGGCACCCGTCGACGCCCACTGCGCGACGAACTGCTGCTGAGAACGGCGGACGATCAAGATCGTCACCGCGAGCGACGCCGGGACGGCCAGCAACGAGATCGCGGCGAGGACCGGGCTGATCGTCAGCATGAGGATCAGGACGCCGACGATCGTCAGCAAGGACGTGATCAGCTGGGTGAGCGTCTGCTGGAGCGACTGGCCGATGTTGTCGATGTCGTTCGTCACCCGGCTCAGCAAGTCGCCGCGCGGGTGGCTGTCGAAGTAGCGGAGCGGCAGCCGGCCGAGCTTGCGGTCGACGTCGGCACGCAGCGTTACGACGGTCCGCTGCGTCACCCCGGCCATGATCCAGCCCTGGATCCAGCCGAAGACGGAGCTGACGACGTAGACGGCGCCGAGGACGCCGAGCAGGAAACCGAGCGCACCGAAGTCGATCCCGGCCGGATTCAGGTGCATCGAGGAGAGCATGTCGGCGAGCTGGCTCTGGCCGTGGGCACGGGCGGCTTCGATCGCCTGCTGCTGCGTCACCCCGCTCCCGAGGATCTGCTTCCCGAGCGCGCCTTCGACGATCCGGTTGATCGCCTCGCCCATGATCTTGGGGCCGATGACGTTGAACGTCACGCTGACGACGGCGAGGAGCACGACGACGACGATTCGCGGACGCTCCGGGCCGAGCGTGGCGAACAGCCGACGGAGCGACCCGCGGAAGTCGCGTGCCTTTGCCGGCGGCATGCCCATCCCCATGCCCATCATCCCGGGACCCCGGCCACCGCCGGGGCCCATCGGGCGGCCGCCGGGACCGCCCGGCGCACCGGGCCCACCGGCGCCGGGCCGGAACACGGCGGCGCCACCTCCCGCGGCCGCTCCGCCACGCGCGCCCGTCGCCCCGCTGTCGCCCGGTCCCGCGGTCACGCGACTGCCTCGGCTTCCGAGAGCTGCGAGTAGACGATCTCGCGATACGTCTCATTCGTTTCGAGCAGCTCGCGGTGCGTCCCGCGGCCCACGATCCGGCCGTTGTCCATGACGATGATCTGGTCGGCGTGGAGGATCGTCCCGACACGCTGGGCCACGACGATCAGCGTTGCCCCGCCGAGCTCGCGCTCGAGCGCTGCCCGCAACCGTGCGTCGGTCGCGAAGTCGAGGGCGGAGAAACTGTCGTCGAAGATGTAGATCGGCGGGTTCTTCACGATCGCGCGCGCGATCGCAAGCCGCTGCCGCTGCCCGCCCGAGACGTTCGAGCCGCCCTGGGCGATCGGCGCCTCGAGGCCGGCGTCCATCGACGCGACGAAGTCCCTTCCCTGGGCGATCTCGAGCGCGTGCCACAGCTCCTCGTCCGTGGCGTTACCGTCGCCGAACCGAAGATTCGTCGCGACCGTCCCGCCGAACAGGAACGCCTTCTGCTGAACGACCCCGATCCGCGCCCAGAGGTCCTCGCGGTTCATCGCCCTGATGTCGACGCCGTCGACGAGGACCGTGCCGGACGTGGCGTCGTAGAAGCGCGGAATGAGGTTGACGAGGGTGCTCTTGCCGCTGCCCGTGCTGCCGACGATCGCCGTTGTCTGGCCGGGCTCCGCGCGGAACGAGATGTCGTGGAGCACGGGCTCCTGGGCACCGGGATAGCGGAACTCGACGGCGCGGAACTCGACGACCCCGCGCTGCGCGCCGGCGGGATCCGGGACGACGGGCGACCGCGGATCGTGGATCGACGGCGCGGTGTCGAGGACCTCCCGGATCCGGGCGGATGACACCGCCGCCCGCGGGACGAGCACGAACATGAACACCGCGGTCAGAGTCGCGAACAGGATCTGGACGAGG
>DASWSI010000406.1:0-4613 GCA_036402715.1 Candidatus Limnocylindrales bacterium | reverse complement strand
GCGACCGGGCCGCCGAGCCCGCTGATCGGCGACTCCTCGAGCGCGGCGATGAGCGCACGTCCGAGGCGACCGGCCGCGCCGGTGACCGCGACGCGCACGTCAGGGCGCCTCCGTCGACCCGGCGAGGCGAGCGGCGTACTGGCGGTCGTAGTAGGCGTCCCAGTCGCCGGACTTGATCGCCCGCCACCACGGCTCATTGGCCCGGAACCAGTCGATCGTCGCCGCGAGCCCGCGGTCGAACGAGGTCGCATTGCGCCACCCGAGCGCCCGGAGCTTCGACCCGTCCATTGCGTATCGCCGGTCGTGGCCCGGACGATCCTCGACCTGCCGAACGAGCGACCAGGGCTTCCCGAGATGAGTGAGCAGCCGGGTCACGACCTCGCGGTTCGGGAGCTCAGCTTCGCCGGGGACGTTGTAGATCTCGCCGCTCGCGCCGTGCCGGAGGACGTGGTCGATGGCTCCGGCGTGATCCGCGACGTACAGCCAGTCGCGACGCTGCATGCCGTCGCCGTACAGCGGCAGCGGGCGGTCCTCGAGGGCGTTCGTGATGAAGAGCGGGACGAGCTTCTCGGGATGCTGGAACGGTCCGTACGTGTTCGCGCCCCGGGTGACGACGACGTCGACGCCGTAGGTCACGACGTAGGACGCGGCGAGGAGCTCGCCGGCCGCTTTCGCCGCGGAGTACGGCGAGCGCGGCGCGAGCGGCGCGTCTTCGGTCGCATGCCCTTCGTCGATCGAGCCGTACACCTCGTCGGTCGAGACGTGGAGGAGGCGCGGCGCGGCGGCACGCTCGCCGGCCGCGGCACGCTCCGCCTCCCGACGGCACGCGTCGAGCAGGACGTGGACGCCGATGACGCCCGTCCGGAGGAACGCCTCGGGGTCGAGGATCGAGCGGTCGACATGGGTCTCGGCAGCGAAGTTGACGATCGCGTCGACGTCCCGAGCGAGATCGCCGACGAGGTCCGCGTCCGCGATGTCGCCCTCGACGAACCGGTACCGCGCCGCCTGCTCGGGATCGCCCTCGACCGCCGCGAGGTTGAGGCGATTGCCGGCATAGGTCAGCTTGTCGAGGACCGTGATCCGTGCGCCGTCGCCGCGCGCGAGGACGTCGCGGACGTACGCCGAGCCGATGAACCCGGCGCCGCCGGTGACGAGCAGGTGGGCGTTTGGCGCGAGCACCGGGGTACGGCCGGCCACGCCGGCCGCCGTCACCGCGTCCGACCGCGGCAGCTTCCCATCGCTCACGACGCCGGCCGCTCCATCGGCGGGCTCAGGCGTCCCGCCGCGTCGTCCTTCGCCGCGAGCTCGGCGGCGCGAAGCAGCGACGGGACCGTGCCGGCATCGGTCCAGTGGCCGTCGTAGACGCGGGTGAAGAGGCCACCGTTCGGGATGTAGTGGTTCAGGACGTCGGTGATCTCGAACTCGCCGCGTCCGGACGGTGCGAGGTGGTCGATGACATCGAACGCATCCGGGCGGAGAAAGTACACGCCGATCGGGATCAGGTCGCTCTTCGGCTGCTTCGGCTTCTCCTCGAACCCCACGACGTTGCCGTCCGCGTCGAGCTCGGCCACGCCGAACCGCTCCGGGTCCGGAACCCGATAGAGCATCGTCCCAGCGCCCCACGACCCGGCTTCGAAGTCGGCGGCCGTCTCGGCGAGCGCCGGGCCGCGGAGGATGTTGTCACCCAGGACACAGCAGAACGCGTCGTCGCCGACGAATCCCCGCGCCAGCCCGATGGCGTGCGCGATGCCGAGCGCGCCCCGCTGGTAGCGGTATGTCAGGTCGAGCCCGAAGTGGCCGCCGTCGGCCAGCAGCTCGACGACGTCGCCGACGCTCTTGCCGCCGACGATGACCATGACCTCCCGGATCCCCATCCCGGCGAGCGTCTCGATCGGGTAGTAGATCATCGGGCGGTCGTAGATCGGCAGCAGATGCTTGTTCGTCACGATCGTGAGCGGAAACAGTCGGGTCGCGGTCCCGCCGGCAAGCACGATGCCTTTCATCGCCGGAGAGGGTAGCAGCAGTCAGGCGCGGCCCTGCCTGGCGGCCCGGCGGGCGAGGGCGAGGGCCCCGGCCGAACTCCGGGAGATGCGCGTCAGGGGCGCCGGCGACGGCGACGGCGCGGGAGCTCAGGCCGCCGGCGACGCCGTCACGGCACCCGGCTCGCGGATGGCTTCGGGAGCGGCTTCGCCGACGCCTTGAGCGACGGCTTCGGGATCGGCTTCGCGGATGGACGGGCCGTCGGCTTCGGCGGTGTCGTCGCGCAGGGCCGCTCGTTGTTCGGCAGCGTGCCGGCCGAGCCGACCGGGCCGCAGTCCGTCGGCTGCTGGTCGAGCGGTGGCAGGCCGCCCTGGTAGTTCGTGATGACGAGGACGTACTCGAGCTTGTCCAGCGGGGCGGCTGGCAGCAGGAAGGCGGTCTGGACCACGGCGTTGGCGCTGCGGCGGACGTCGACGACCTGTCCGACGAGGAGGCCCTTCGGGAATGGCGACCGAACGCCCCCGGTCAGCTCGATCCCCGCGGTCACGACCTCCTGGCCGACGTCGACGCGCTCCGTTGCGTCGATCTTGTCCATGACGACGACGCCGCCGAGCTGCCCGACGACCTCGCCCGTCGCGGCATTCGGGAGCTGGCCGATGACGGTCGATGTCGTGTCGGTGATGAGGAGGATGTCGGCGAAGTTCGAGCCGACCGTCACGACCCGACCGACGAGCGACCCGCCCTGGGCGATGACGACGTCGCCGGCCGCGATGCCGGCGTCAGTGCCCTTGTTCAGCGTCGCGACGCGCCGGAACTCCGAGGACTCGCGGCCGATGACCTCCGCCGGAACGGTCGAGTAGTCGAACCCGCTCCGGAGCTGCAGCAGCGCCGTCAGCTGCTCGTTCTCGCGGCGGATCTCGGCAAGGCGCGCGTTCTCCGCGGTGAGGCGGTCCTTCTCCTGGCGGAGCTGCGCGTTGTCGATCCGGAGCGAGTCGATCTCGCCCACGGCGGCGGCGATCGACGTGATCCCGCCCGCGACCTGGTCGAGTGCGCCCTGGATCGGGCGGAGGGCGAACCCGACGCCGCGCTGGAACTCCAGGACGAGCGGGTTCGACGAGAACGCCATCATCACGAGCGTCACCGCCACGAGGATCGTGTAGGTGATGCCGCGCCGCCGCGCCGCGCGCGACGCGAGCATTCCGGTCATCGTCGGCCGCGCGAGTGGTGCGACCGTGAGTGCCGGGCGTTCGAGTCGCGCATCGACGTCGGGGTGGAGCTCCGCGACGTCGACGTCATCAGGCCCGAGGCCTCAGCGAGGCGTCCGCGCGTACGTGTCCGCGACGAGGACGCGATCCATCGACGGCTTGCCGAGCTCCTCGAGGACGACGCCGGTCCCGCGAGCGACGCAGGTCAGCGGATCGTCCGCGATGTGGACCGGCATCTGCGTCGCCTCGGCGACCCGCCGGTCGAGTCCGACGAGCAGCGCGCCGCCGCCGGCCAGCACGATGCCCTGATCCATGATGTCCGCGACGAGCTCGGGCGGCGTCTCCTCGATCGTGTCCTTGATCGTGTCCACGATCTGAAGGACGGACGGCTCGATCGCCTCGCGGATCTGGTCCGCGCCAACCTCGACCTGGCGCGGGAGTCCGGTCAAGAGATCTCGGCCGCGGAGCGTGACGCGCTGCTGGTCCCACTCGCCGGGATACGCGGACCCGATCGCGATCTTGATGTCCTCCGACGTCCGCTCGCCGAGGAACAGGTTGTACTCACGGCGGGCGAACGCGACGATGTCCTGGTCCATCTCGTCGCCACCGATCCGGATGCTCCGGCTGACGACGATGCCGCCGAGGCTGATCACGGCGACCTCCGTCGTCCCGCCCCCGATGTCGACGATGAGGCTGCCGGTCGGCTCGCTGACCGGCAGGCCCGCACCGATCGCGGCCGCCATGGGCTCCTCGATGAGGCGGGCCCAGCGCGCGCCGGCGTTCATCGCCGCGTCCTTGACCGCGCGCTTCTCGACTTCGGTCACGCCCGACGGGACGCCGAGCAGCATCCGCGGTCGCGGGATGAGCCCGACGCGATCGTGAACGCGGTTCACGAAGTACTTGATCATCTGCTCGGTGACGTCGAAGTCGCTGATCACGCCGTCACGCAGCGGCCGAATGGCGATGATGCTCGCCGGCGTGCGACCCACCATCCGCTTCGCCTCGGCGCCGATCGCGAGCACGCGCTTCGTCTTCGCGTCGATCGCCACAACGGACGGCTCGCTCATGACGATGCCGCGGTTGCGGACGTGGACGAGGGTGTTTGCGGTCCCGAGGTCGATCCCGATGTCGCGGGAGAACAGGCCGAGGAAGCGATCGAACATGGGCCGGGCGGGAGTCCTTGTCGCTGAGCCGTCGTGGTCCGGTGGCGCGGGTGGCGGGGCGGCGAACCGCGGCGGCAGGGCGCGACGGTCGTGAGGGCGGGGTGCCGCCGAAGTATACCGGCCGGCCCCGGTCGCGACGGCGGCCTTTGGAACGTCGGCGAACGCGACGTCGCGCAAAATCGCGGGATGCGCGAACCCGATCGTCGAGCGGCCCTCGGGGCGATCGCCGTCGCGGTGGCGGCGGCGGTCGTTGCGCTCGTACTCA
>DASWSI010000405.1:0-3877 GCA_036402715.1 Candidatus Limnocylindrales bacterium | reverse complement strand
CGCGGGATCGAATACGACCCGGACGACCTCGGCGTGGCCCGTCCGCCCGGAGCAGACCTCCTCGTAGGTGGCGTTCGGGGTGAAGCCACCCGCATATCCGACGGCAGTGACCCAGACACCGGGCCGCTCCCAGAACGTCTTCTCCGCGCCCCAGAAGCAGCCGAGACCGAACGTCGCGACCCGCAGGCCTGCGGGGTAGGGCGGAACAAGCGGGCGTCCCGTGACGAAGTGCGGCGGCGGAACCGTGATCGGTTCGGGGCGGCCCTTGAGCGCGGTCGCGGCGGAGGGCATTTTCGGGGCGAAGAGCGAGAACATTGGCTGGGTCCTTTCGGTGAGGCCCCCAGTCTAGGCGAGGAGCGCGACGAGGCCTGCTGCGCCTCCGTCAGCCGAGGGCGACCTTCGTCGGCTCGCGGACGGTGGGCTCGGCGGCGGTCGTGAACGACGGCCGCGGCTGCCAGCCGAAGACGCCGGCCAGCCACACGGCCGGCACCTGCCCAATTCGGGCGTTGAGCCGGTAGACCTGATCGTTGTAGAGCTCGCGCCGATCCGCGATCAGGTTCTCCAGCCGCTCGATCTCGTGCTGCATCTCGAGCACGTTTGCAGCCGATCGGAGGGCGGGATAGCGCTCGACGACCGCGAGCAGCTGGCGAACCGCCGAAGTCGTGGCCTGTGATGTCGCCGCCTGGTCGCGCACGGCGGCCTCCGGCGCATACGCGGCGCGGAGCCGAGTCACGTTGGCGAGGACGTCCTCCTCGAACCGCATGACGCCGCGGACCGCGGCGACGAGGTTCGGAAGCTCGTCCCAGCGCTGCTTCAGTACGACGTCGATGTTCGCCCACGCCTTGTCGGCCCGCCGCTCGAGCGCAACCACGTCGTTGTACGCCGCGAACACGAGGAACATCGCGACGACGAGCACGACACCGACTGCGAACGCGGCGGCCGCCACACCGGGCGTCATGCGCCGCCCTGGATCATCACGGCGAGGACGACAGCGGCGCCGATGGCCGTCGCGCCTCCGAGGAGACCGACGAGGAACTCCGAGTCCCGACGTGCTGCCGCAGCTCCTGGACGACCGAGTGCGATCGTCATCGGCTCGCCAGGAGATGCCGCGAGCACCAGGTCCAACGGCCCGATGTCGAACGTCCGGCGCGCCGTCGCGGCGGCATCGGGCGCCGCGAGCTCTGGCCGCCGCGCCTCCGGGTCGAGGTGCGGCGCCGTGACGGGCTTCCCGATCCCGAACCCCGGGATGGCGGCATTGCCCCAGGCGGTCTCCGGATCCGGCGCCAGAAGTCCGGCCGCCGCCGCGGCGGCGACGTCGGCGGCGATCTCTGCGTCGCCGTGCGGCCCGAAGGCCGCGTTCGGTGAACTCGCATCGTCCGCACCATCGGGGTCGTCGAGCTGGTCGAACGGAAGCACCTGCCCCACGATGGTCACCTCGTCGCCGGGCTCAATCCTCGCCTCCCGGTAGCGCTTCAGGCCCACCGGGCGCGGAGTCCCGATCGAGCTGGCGAGCGACCAGCCACGACCGGCGTCGCCGTCATCGGTCCCCGCAACGGCAGCATTGACGGTGAGGAGCGCGGCGATCTGCGCCTCCCGCGTTGGCTCTCCGACGGCCGTCGCGGCGCCCGCTCGGAGGCGCAGTCCGGCGGGCTGGTCGCCGAACAGGCCGGTCGACTCCGAGAACCGGACGGGGACGTCGAACGCCGCCCCGCGCGGGAAGACGCGGACCGTACCGCTCGCGTCCCGGACCCGGAACCCGATGGCGCGCTCGTCCTCGAACGTCGTCGCGTCGTCGCGCCCTGAATCGTGGATCGTCGACCGGTAGTAGACGCAATGCTCCGACTGCAGTGGCGAGACGAGCGTCAGCTCCGCGGCCTCGACGACGCCGGACACCCGGACCTCGCCGACCGCGAGCCCGCTGATCGTCGACGTACCGATCCCCGCGATCCGCTCCGCCGCCCGGTAGCCAACGAACCCACGCCCCAACAGGAACAGCCCGCCGACGATCGCGGCGAGTGCGGCTCCGACGAGCTGGGGGGCGATCACGAGCTCCATCGGGCCGATCGTACGAGGCGGCGTCGCGCCTGCCACTCCGCCGAACGTCCCCCACGCGCCGCCCCGCCTGGCGGCCGGCACCACGATTGCCACTGTCGCAGCCTTGCAACACTTCGTGGCGGCGGTGTAGCCGGACCCGCCAAGGCTCCGCCGTAGCGTCGATCGTGCCCAGCCATATGGAGGGACAGACATGACCGACTACGACCGCACCACCGTCCGCGAGACGACGACGGCGCCAGCCGACGAGCGCGTCGTCACTCGTGACGGCTACGACGACCGCATGACGACCCGCGAATCGACGTACCGCTCCGGCCCGAGCGCCGGCGAGGTGATCCGTCGGATCGTCATGCTCCTGTTCGGGATCCTGCAGGCGCTCCTGATCATCCGGATCCTGCTGCTCCTGCTCGTCGCGAACACCGGGAACGATGTCGTGTCGCTGATCCTCGGCGCGACAGGCCCGTTCGTCGAGCCGTTCAGAGGCATGTTCCAGCTCGACAAGGTCACGGCCGGCCGGTCGATGCTCGATGTGGCGGCAATCGTCGCGCTCATCGCCTGGACGCTGATCGAGGCGCTCGTCGTCGCCCTGCTGAGCATCGGTGCTCGCCGCGGAGACGACGCCACGGCCTGACGCGGCGACTCGCCGCAAGCACGCCTATTCACGCAGCTAGCCGGGGAGCGGCGGCACCGAAGGGTGCAGCCGCTTCCGGTTTTTTCACCGTTCCATTGGACCCGCGAGGCGCCGTCGTGCCGTGCTACGCTCGGCCGACGAGACACGCCGGGCGGCAACGCCGGCAATACGACCTTCGGCCGGGGAAGAGCGGTGGGGAGCCGATGCGACTGAGCGAATGGCGCGCCGCAGCGCCGACCCGCGACGCCATGACCCTGAAGGTTGTCGCCGTCATCGAGCCCGTGCTGGTGGCGCTCGGTGGTGAAGCCGACCCCCACTGCTGGGTTGCCTGGGGCGACGACCCGGGGGTTCGCTACACGATCTTCGTGCCGCTCCCGCCTGGGCTCGTCGCATGCACCGTCCGTGTCAATGCTCCGGGCGAGGGCCCGCGGGCCAGCGCCAAGCTCGTTCGGTGGGGCCGCGTCCAGGTCGGCGAGATGGTCGTCGAGACCCAGGCCGGCCACCGCGTCGCGACGTTCCAGCTCGAGCAGCAGGTCCTCCGCGCGGCGGACGCCCATGCGGATCGGATCACGAGGTTCGGGCTGGCTGTCCTCGCGGCGATCGACGGCCGCCCTGCCCCGGACCTCGGCGACGGCCGCAGCCGCCGTGGTCCCGTGAAGGCGAAGTCCGGCAAGGGACCGGTTGCCGGCGCCGCTGCGAAGGCGGGCGGGGCGTCCCGTGCCTCCTCGGCGAGGTCGCGGACGCGCGCGGAACCGACATCCGGCAGCGAGCCGACGCCTCGCTCCAGCGGGCTGACCGTCGTGCCGTCCGGGCGGACGAAGCAGGCGTAACCGCCCGCGCCCGGTGGCTCTGCCATACTGCCGGCCGGTCACAGCACAGGAGAAGCGGTGGCAACGACGGGCCTCTCCGACACGCCGAAGGTCTATCGCGAGCGCCTCGCGGAGCAGTCGGACGACCAGATCGACTCGTGGGCGTCGGAGATGATGCGCGACGTCGCTATCCGCCGCGGCGTGCTCACTGTCATCGACGACTTCCGGCGCGCGGCGCGGCTCGACGAGCGGCAATTCGAACGCGTGTTCGCTTCGGGCGGCGGGCCACCGGCCGTCATTGGCCGCGACGCCGAGGGGCGGCTCCTCGTGCCAGCGATCACGCTCCACGCACTTGTCGCGGGCGCGCGGTCGCAGCTCAAGGATG
>DASWSI010000404.1:0-1521 GCA_036402715.1 Candidatus Limnocylindrales bacterium | reverse complement strand
CGCAAGCGCCACGGGGCAAACAAGCCGCCCCGGCTGATGGCTCGCCTGATCGAGTTCTTCTCCCGGACCGGTGAGCTGGTCCTCGACCCGTTCGCCGGCGTCGGCGGGACCCTGCTGGGTGCCGCGATCGCCCGTGGTCCGCGGCGGGCGATCGGGATCGAGCTGTCGCGCACCTGGGCGGAGACGTACGAGCTCGTCGTCCGCGAGGCGATTGCCGAGCGCGACGGCCTCGGCCCGGAGTTCGCCGACCTCGGCCAGAACGATCCCGGCGGGGTTCGGTCGTTCGATCCGTCCGGGCTGGATTTCCGGGTTGGCGACGCAATTCGCGTCCTTCCGTCGCTCGCCGATGGCTCCGTCGACTTCGTCGCGACGGATCCGCCGTACAACATCCAGATGCCGCTCACGATGGCCGGCGGACGCCTCGCCGAAGCGCACGCCAACCGCCGAACCGACTACGCGATGGTCTCGACCGATCCCGCCGACCTCGCGAACGCCGCCGACTACCCGGCGTTCCTCGACCGGATGACGGACGTCCTCGCGGAGCTCCGCCGCGTCCTTCGCGATGGCCGGTACCTCGCGCTGATCGTCCGCGACGCGTACCAGGGCGGCCGGTACATCTTCACCGGCAGCGACCTTGCCGCTCGCGCCGCGTCAGTCGGGTTCGTGCCGAAGGGCGACGTGATCTGGTACCAGGCGGGGACGCGGCTGCGGCCGTACGGCTACCCGAAGGCGTTCGTCCCGAACATCGCCCACCAGCACATCCTCGTGCTCCGGAAGGAGCCGGCGGGGCCGGGCGCGCGGGGCCGCTCGTCGGCGCGCGCGGGCGCGCAGGCCGCTCCGCGGGGAGCTGGCTAGGCCCGGCCTCGCGCCGTCATGAAGGCCATGAGGACGTCGTCGTCGACCTCCTCGGCCTGCACGGAATTCGTCGCCCAGGTGTCCCGCGCCGACGGCGGCGGCGTCGCGCCGACAACCTCGCCGAGGGTCATCTTGTGGATCCAGCCCTGCTGGCCATCGGGGCAGAGGACGCGCCAGTAGGTGCTCGCGCGCTCGAGGAGCTGGACCTCGTCGCCGTGCGACAGGACGCCGATCTCGGTCGCGTTCAGCTCATCCGGCTTGTCGAGGAGCCTGACGACGTGGTAGCGGATGAGGCGACGCTCGTACCCGTCGACGAGCCCGACGGCGCCGTGCTCGAAGCTCTGCGTCGACGCGGCGGTCGCGCTGCGGAGCGGGTCCATCTTGCGTGCCTCGAGCAGCGAGGGCCGGCGCCACCGCGGCATCATCGCCTCGGGATCGACGAACGCCGGCGGCACGCCATCCGGAACGAGGCCGGCGGTTGCCGCCTGGCCGGTGCCGCGCGCCGCGGCCGCGGACAGGACCTCGTCCGGCGCCGGTGGCTCACCATCGCGACGCCGCTTGCCGAAGAAGAGGAACGCCATGAGCATCGTGACGCCCGCGGCGGAGCTGACAGCCGAGACGAGGAGCCGAACCGACGGCGAGGCATCGCCTCCGATGCCGAGCTTC
>DASWSI010000403.1:0-5912 GCA_036402715.1 Candidatus Limnocylindrales bacterium | reverse complement strand
GTCGAGGTCGGCCACGGCAAGCGGCACGGCGTCCTGAGCGACTACACGTTCGCCGTCCGTGACGAGGAGCGCGGCCGGCTGGTCACGATCGGGAAGGCCTACAGCGGGCTGACGGACGCGGAGATCGCGGAGATGACGGCGTGGTTCGAGGCCCACACGCTGCAGCGCTTCGGGCGGTACCGGCAGGTCGAGCCCACGATCGTCGTCGAGGTCGCGTTCGACGTCATCGTCCGGTCGACCCGCCACCAGTCCGGCTTCTCCCTCCGGTTCCCCCGCATCGCGGCCCTTCGGCCGGACAAATCCCCGGCCGAGATCGACACGCTCGAGAGCGTCCGCGCCCTCTACGCCGGGCTGCAGGAGGGCGCCGAGCACCTCGTCACGGCCGGCGCGAGGAGCGAGGTACCAGTACTCCCGCGTGGTTCCAGCACGCAAACTGGCCGGCCTAGACTCCCGCCATGACGACAGGATTCGGTACCGAGCAGGCGTTCGCACTCACGCTCTTCACGGATGCCTACGTCATCCGCGGCCAGGTCGCCACGCGCCACCGCCGGCTGACGGACGTCCTGAACGAGGGCGGCGAGGAGTTCCTCGTCCTCACGGACGTCCTCCTCGACGAGTACGGCACCCATTCCGTCGCGCAGAAGGCCGATTACGCCCAGGTGAACCTCGCCTCGGTGCTCTTCGCCGTCGCGGACGGCGGCGTCGAGACGTCGCCCGAGATGCGGACGCCGAAGATCCCCGAGCAGGCCCTGATCTCGATCCCGCCGTTCAAGATCGTCGGCCGGATCCACCTCATGCCGGAGGCACGCCTCCGCGACGCGCTCCAGGCCCTCAAGGGGCGTTTCGTGCCCGTGACGGACGGCTCCTACTGGTCCGAGACGGTCGGCGAGGCGAAGACGTCCGCCGACATCATCGCCTTCAACCACTCGCGCGCCCAGATCCTCGCCCCCCATCGGGTCGTCGACCCGTGGGAGGGAATCAATCGCGGCGAGGCCGCCTCGCCGGCCGGGACACCCGTGGCAGAAGGCCTCGCGACGGGCAAGCCGGATGCGCTGTCCGGCGTCGTCGATCCGTGGGGTCGCCCGGGCGGCTGATCACCGGCTTCCGGGGTGGCGCCAGCGACGCCCGCCGCCCCGCGACTCGCGGTCCTAGCGCTCGACCGGCAGATCCAGGCGCTCGCCCCACTCGGCCCAGCCGCCGTCGTACACGGCGACGTCGTCGTTGCCGAGCAGGTTCAGGATGAACGCGAGCTTCGCCGCCGCGACGCCTGACCCGTCGTAGCAGACCATTCGGCGGCCGCGCGTCACGTTCGCCTTCTGCAGCAGCTCGCGGAGCTGCTCGCCGTCCCGAAGCCGCTGCGAACCGGGCTGGCTCATCGCCGCGATCGGCACGTTGACTGCCCCGGGGATGTGCCCCAGCCGCCGGGTATTGCCCTCGAAGCCGCGGTACTCGGCGGGAGCGCGAGCGTCGATGAGCACGACGTCGTCGGAGCCCAGGAGACCCCGAACCTCGGACGTCGTGAGCCGCAGGCGCAGCTGGGCGCGAGGCGTGAACGAGGCGGGAGTGGGAGCGACGTCGGCGTTCGACACCGGCCGGCTCTCTGCCTCCCAGGCCGGGAACCCCCCGTCGAGGATGCGCGCCGACTCGACGCCGTAGACCCGCATGCTCCACCACGCCCGCGCGGCATACAGGCCAAGCGTGTCGTCGTAGATCACGACGCTCGTCCCGTCCCCGATCCCGGCGCGAGCGAGCGCCTTGCCAACCTGGGCCGGCCCGGCGAGAAGGAAGCCGCGCGTCCCCTCGTCGTGCTCGAGGAGATCCGCGGCCCAGTCGAGATGAACCGCGCCGGGGATGTGCCCGGTGAGGTAGACGTCACGCGCGGTGCCGTCCGGCCGCCACCGGACGTCGAGGATCCGGACGTCCGGGCGACCGAGCTGGTCCGCCAGCCAGTCCGTCTCCGCGAGCAGCTCCGGCCGCGCGAGGCCACTCATCGGCCGGGTGGTCCGGCGGGCGTTCGGGGCATCGTCGATATCATACGGCCGTGGTCGCGCCGTTCATGCCCGATGACGAGAAGCTGGCCGCGGTGCGCGACGCCCTCCCCGCGGTTCGCGCAGGCATCTATCTGAACACCCCGGTCGCGGGGCCGCTGCCGGCCGAGACCGCGGCGTCGATGTCCGAGATCGCGGGCTGGGAGCTGACCACGGGGCGGGCGCACCGGGACCGCCGCGGCGACGTCCTCGCGCGGATCGACGAGGCCCGCGGCGCGGCCGCCGCGGTGCTGACGGCGGACATCGACGACGTGCTGATCGCCCGCGGGTACGACGATGCGCTGGCCAAGGCACTCCGAACCGTCGAGCTGCGGGCCGGCGATCAGGTCGCGGTCGCGCGTGGCGAGCACATCGCCCGGATCGAGGCGCTGCTGCCGCGGGGCGTCGAGACGGTCTGGGTCGAGCCGGCGACCGATGGGGCCCCGGCTCTGTCGGCCACGCTTGCTGGCGGGGGCGTCCGCCTCGTGGCATTGCCGCTCGTGTCGGGCGTCACGGGGGCGCGGGCTCCGATCGAGGCGATGGCGCGAGCTGCGCACGACGGTGGCGCGGCCGTGCTCGTCGACGTGTCGCTCGCCGTCGGCGCGGTCGCGGTCGATCGGGAGGCACTCGGTGCGGACCTGCTCGTGACGCGCTCGGAGGCGTGGCTGCTCGGGCCGGAAGGGCTTGCCGTCCTCGCGGGGCGGCGCGATCGGCTGGCGCTCCTCGGCGACGACGAGGGTTTCGGTGAGCGCTCCACCGACAGCCCGCAGCCCGTCGGCTTCCACCTCCCGTCCGTCGTCGGCTTCGGCCGGAGCTGCGGCTGGCTCTCGATGTACGTCGGGCTCGGCTGGATTCACGCGCGCGGTGCGGCCTTGACCGCTCGCGCCTCGGAGCGCCTTCGCGCGATCGATGGCGTCGAGGTCCTGACCCCCGAGGACGCCATGGCGACCGTGATCGTCTTCCGGATCGCCGAGTGGCCCGTCGATGTCGCCCTCGACGAGCTCGGGGCGCGCGTGTTTGCGCTCGCGTCCTCCGTGCCGGCCCTGGACGCGATCAGGATCGGGCTCGGCTTCTTCAACACGGAGGATGAGGTCGATCGGTTCGCCTCCGCGGTCGAGCTGCTCGCGCGCCATACCCCGGCGACGATCCCGCAGCGCCAGCGGCTGACCGTCATCGGGACCGGCGCGTGAACCCCTCCGCCGGGCCCGAAGGCTTGCCGGCCGGCGCTGCAACGCCGCGACGGGAACCGCCACGGGATGTCCGCCGGCGGTCCCAGGTCGAGATCCGGTGGCGCCAGTTCCGCCATGCCCCGAGGCCGATCGTTCGAGCGGTCACGAGCAGCCTCGTCGTCGCGGTCGTGGCCGCCGTCGGCTACCTGGCCTACGACGTGGCGATCAGGCGTGGCGCGGCCCTGCCCGGCGGTGACCTGCGGGTCCTCTTCGTGACGCTGTACGCCGCCGTGGTCCTCGTCGCGGGAAGCGTCGTGACCTGGCTCATCGTTCCCGCCCCGACGGGTGCGCGGACGAGCGCCTCGAGGAGCGGGTGGAGCGCGGCTCTCGGCCTGTTCGCGGCGGTCCCGATCTGCTATCTCGTCATCGTGGTCGTCGTTCAGGTCATCGAGCCGGTCGTCCTGGGCGGCTGACGCCGGCGCTCCGGAACCCTCCATACCGGACCGCGGCCGGTCCCCGGCGTACGTCGTGGACGCGTGCCGGCACCACTTTCGTGCTCGCCGGGGGCCGCGCGTCTAGCCCATCGGTACCATTCCGAAGTACCTTCCCATCGATATCATCGGGCTGCGACCGAGACACGGCGCGCGCCCCTCCGGCTCGAGGTCAACCGGTTGTCCACCGACGAGCAGCACGTCGCGCTCCCGAAGCTGTACGGCGGGCCGGCATACGCGCGTCCGGTGGTCGCCCCGGCCGAGGTCAAGCCTCGCCCCTTCGATCCCGACGAGATGCCGATCACCGCGTACCAGACGGACGACGAGCGGGACCTCCTCGAGTCTCTCCCGCCGCGGGCGTTCGGTCCCGGTGGCATCGTCCTCGCCGGTGACGGCGACCGCAGCGCCCGGCGGCCGCGTGCCTCGCTCGTGCCGCGGCCCTTCCGCCTGCGCTCCCTCGCGGTCCGGATCTTCGGCGGCAGCAGCTAGCCGGTCGTTCGCGGCGGCGGGCTGACGGTTCCTCGCGCCCCGCAGCGCACTCCTCCGCCGGATGACCGGACGGTTCGCGGTGTGACGGCCGCTCGCTGACCCCGCGCCCGTCAGCGCCAATACCTCGACATTGTGCCCTGTTCGTGGTGGAATACCACGACATGGACGATGAATCACCGCGCGACCACATCAGGATCGGGCAGGCGGCTGAGCTTCTCGGTGTCGGTGTCGAGACGCTCCGGCGCTGGGAGGCCGACGGGCGGCTGGCGACGGGCCGTTCCGCCGGCGGCCAGCGGACTGTCCCGATCGCCGAGGTCAGCCGGCTCCTGGGCGAGCGCCGCCGAGCCGGCCCCGATCGGCCGATCGTGGCCCAGTCGGCGCGGAACCGGTTTGCCGGCATCGTGACGCGGGTCGATCGCGACGGGCTCGTGGCCGTCATCGAGGTCCTCGCGGGATCGCACCGCGTCGTCAGCCTCATGACGGCCGAGGCACTCGACGAGCTGAACCTGAAGGTCGGGGACGAGGCCGTCTGCGTCGTCAAGGCGACACAGGTGATCGTCGAGATTCCTCGGTGAAGGGGGGCCGGCGCCTGGCGGCGCTCGTCGTCGCGCTCGCCGTGGCCCTCGGCGGGTGCGGCGCCCCCGCCGGTTCGGCGAGCGTCGCGCCGCTCGAGCTCGACGTCTTCGCCGCCGCTTCGCTTCGTGACGCCATGACGGCCGCGGCCACCCGGTACGACGCCTCGCATCCGGGCGTCCACGTCACCGCGTCGTTCGACTCGTCGACGGCCCTCCGAACCCAGATCGAGCAGGGCGCGCCGGCCGATGTCTTCGCCTCCGCCGACACGACGAACCCACAGCACCTCGTCGACGCGGGGCTGGCGGTGGGCCCCGTGACATCCTTCGCCCGAAACAGCCTCGTGATCGTCGTCGCGGACTCGAGCCGCACCCGCGTCCGCGACCCGCGCGACCTCGCGACACCCGGCGTCCGGATCGCGGCGGCCGGCCCGGACGTCCCGATCACCCGCTACGCCGACCAGGTCGTCGCGGGCCTCGCCCGGTTGCCCGGCTATCCGCCTGATTACGTCGCCGCGGTGAGCGCGAACGTCGTCTCGCGCGAGGACAACGTCCGGGCCGCGCTCGCCAAGGTGGAGCTCGGCGAGGCCGATGCCGCGATCGTCTACGAGACGGACGCGCGATCCTCCAAGGCGACGGGGCGCGTCGAGATCCCCGCGGCCGCGAACGTCGTGGCGACCTATGGCGCCGTCGCGGTCACGGCGTCGCGCCATCGAGCGGAGGCCGCGGCGTTCGTCGCATGGCTCGGTGGCGCGGAGGGGACCGCGGCGCTCGCACCGTTCGGGTTCGCGGCGCCATCGCCGTGACGGGGCGGCTCGGGCGATCGGACACGACGACGCGCGTCGTGGGGCTCGGGGCCGCGACGCTCCTCGTCCTCTTCCTCGGCCTCCCAATCGCGGCGCTCCTTGCCCGGGCCGCACTCGGCGGCGTCCTGCCGACCGCCGCTTCGAGCCGGGTCGTCGCGGACGCACTCGCGCTCAGTCTCGGGACGACGGCGATCACGCTGCTGCTCGCGATCGTCCTCGGCGGCCCTCTTGCGTTCGTCCTGGCCCGCCGCCGGTTTCGCGGCGCGGCGCTGATCGAGGCGCTGATCGACCTACCCATCGTCCTTCCGCCGGCCGTCGCGGGGCTCGCGCTGCTGCTCGTCCTCGGTCGGCGAGGCTG
>DASWSI010000402.1:0-5079 GCA_036402715.1 Candidatus Limnocylindrales bacterium | reverse complement strand
GCCGATCCCGGGCTTGTCGGCTGCGCCGGGCCGCGGTACTTCGGGTTCGTCATCGGTGGCAGCGTCCCGGCGGCCCTTGCGGCGGACTGGCTGACGAGCGCGTGGGACCAGAACGCGGGGCTGTACGCGATCTCGCCGGCGGCTGCGGTCGCGGAGGAGGTCGCGGCGACGTGGCTCGTCGACCTGTTCGGCCTGCCGGCGGGCTCGAGCGTAGGGTTCACGACCGGCGCGACGATGGCGAGTTTTACGGCCCTCGCCGCGGGGCGCCACGCGGTGCTGCGCGCGGCCGGCTGGAATGCCGAAGAGGACGGGCTGTTCGGGGCGCCACCGATTGCCGTCGTCGTCGGCGACGAGGCCCACGTCACGATCTTCGCCTCGCTCCAGATGCTCGGCCTGGGGCGTGGCCGCGTCCACCGCGTCGCTGCCGACGGCCAGGGCCGGATGCGGCCGGACGCGCTCCGGAAGGTCCTCGCGGGAATCGACGGGCCGATCCTCGTTTGCGCCCAGTCGGGCAACGTCAACACCGGTGCCTTCGATCCACTGCCCGAGATCGTCGCCGCGGTCCGCGAGCGCCCGAATGCGTGGCTCCACGTCGACGGTGCGTTCGGCCTGTGGGCTGCGACCACACCGTCGCTTCGGCCGCTCGTCGCGGGACTCGGCGATGCCGATTCGTGGACGACCGATGCCCACAAGTGGCTCAACGTGCCGTACGACTCGGGGATCGTCATCGTTCGGGATGCTGCGGCCCATCACGCGGCGATGGCGCTTGGCGCGGCGTACTACGTCGAGACCGACGGCAAGGAGCGGGACAACTACAACTGGGTTCCGGAGTCGTCGCGCCGCGCCCGGGGATTCGCGGTCCACGCCGCGCTTCGGTCGCTCGGACGCGACGGCCTGGCGGACATGATCGACCGCTGCTGTGCGCTGGCCCGCCGGATGGCGACCGCTCTCGGGGCGGGAGACGGCGTGACCATCCTCAACGACGTCGTGCTGAACCAGGTCCTCGTTCGATTCACCGCGCCGGACGGCGACGACGATGCCTTGACCCGCCGCGTCATCGCCGCGGTGCAGGAGGACGGGACGTGCTGGCTGGGTGGCACGACGTGGCACGGCATGGCCGCGATGCGGATCTCCGTCTCCAACTGGAGCACGACGGAAGCGGACGCCGACGCGTCCGTCGCGGCCATCCTTCGCTGCCGCGAAGCGGTCCTCGGCGCCGCAGCCGCCCGCTGACGATCGGCTTCGCCCGGCCGTTGCGCGCCGCCGGACAGGCGGCCCGAGCGCGCTCGGCGTACTCCATACTCGGCGACCTAGCCACACGAGGAGAGGGTCGCAGGTGAGCGTCGGCACGCCGTTCCATGCCCGGACCGCGCCGCTCAACCGGAAGATGCAGTGGCGCGAGTGGTCGGGCTACTTCGCCTCGAGCTCCTACGCCGACGCCCACGACATCGAGTACAACGCGATCCGCGAGGCGGCGGCGCTCATCGACGTCTCGCCGCTCTACAAGTACCGCGTCAGTGGCCCGGACGCGCTCCGGCTCGTCGACCGCGTGATCACCCGCGACGCGACGAAGCTGGCCGTGGGCCAGGTCTATTACGCGCCGTGGTGCGACGAGTTCGGCAAGGTCATCGACGACGGGACGATCCATCGGCTCGGCGAGCGCGAGTTCCGCTGGACCGCCGCGGACCCCCAGCTCCGCTGGCTTCGGCAGAACGTCCGCGGACTCGATGTCCGGATCGACGACGTCACCGAAGCGGTCGCCGCGCTCGCCCTCCAGGGCCCGCTGTCTCGGGACGTCGTCGAGGCCGCGACCGGCGAATCGTTCGCCGACCTGCGGTATTTCCGGCGTCGGCCGTCCCGGATCGGACGCGTCGACATCGACGTGTCGCGCACGGGCTACACGGGCGATCTCGGCTACGAGCTGTGGATTCCGGCGAGCAAGGCGGTCGCGACGTGGGACGCCGTCATGACGGCCGGGCGGCCGTTCGGCATTCGGCCGGCTGGGATGCTCGCGCTCGACGTCGTGCGGCTTGAAGCCGGCCTGATCCTGCTCGAGGTCGACTACACCTCGGCGCGGCACGCGCTGAACCCCGAGCAGAACTACTCCCCGGCGGAGATCGGGCTCGGCAAGCTCGTCTCGTTCGACAAGGGGGACTTCGTCGGGCGCCTGGCACTCGAACGCGAGCGGCGGGCCGGCGGCCCGGACCGCCGTCTCGTCGGGCTGCAGCTCGAATGGAGCTCGATCGAGCGGCTCTACAGCGCGCAGGGACTGCCACCCGCAATCCCCGCCGATGTCGACCGCGCGTCCGTCCCGGTCTTCACGCCGCGTGGCGGGCAGATCGGCAAGGCCACGAGCCGCGGCTGGAGCCCGATCCTCAAGCAGGCGATCGCGCTCGCTTCAGTCCCTCCGTCGCAGTCGAGGCCGGGCGCGCACCTCGAGGTCGAGTGGACCGTGGAGGGCCGGCGCGGGCGGGTGGATGCGACCGTCGTCGAGCTGCCGTTCCTCGACCTGGAGCGCAAGCGCAAGTAGCGGCAGGCGGGCTCGGCCCTCGCGCCGGCACGAAATCCGGTTGCCCTGACCCAACTGGCCTGCGACAATCTCGCCCCCGCCGCCACGGAGCCCGCGTTGCCAGACGACCGAATCCTCCGCCTCTTCGGCTTCCGGCCGCTCGGGTCCGGCGCCGAGCTCGACGCCGCGCTCCGCGACGAGGTCCTCCCCGACTTCACCACGCTGGCGGGGATCCTCGACGCGTACGTCGCGCGGAGCAGCGCGGACGACGACGGCGAGCGGGTCATTGCCTCGATCTGGGAGTCGCGCGACGAGATGGCGGCTGAGCTCGGCGACTCGTCCGTCCTGGGCCGTTTCCACCCGGAGCGGCTCGAGGACCTGACGAGCAGCCGCCTCGACATCCTGCCAGTCGCGGTCGCGGCGCGGTTCGAGCGTGAAGCCGCGCCGGCGATCCTCCGCGTGTTCCGCGGCGAGGTCCGGGCCGGAGAGCTCGACGCCTATGTCGCGGAGGCACGGGGCGGGACGCTCGCGGACGGCGAGACGAACCCTGGGCTGATCGCGCTCTATCTCGGCGTTGAGCCACCGTCCCGGTTCATCACCGTCTCGGCATGGGCGGACTGGGGCGCGATCGAGACCGCCACGGGTGGGAATATCCGGCGCCCGATTGCGACGCGAAACGCCGTCAGGATCACGTCAGGGACCGCGACCCACTACGAGATCCTGCCGGCGACGACGCGGCCACCGAACCGCGAGCGGCTGGCGGCGACGCCGGGCTGACCGGTCAGCGGCGTCGGCACCGTTCCTGCTTCGGCGTCACTCCACCTTGATGAGGTGCGCGAGGAACACCCGCAGGGTCGCCTCGTCCACGTCCGACGTATCGACGGCCCACGACACGCGCGCACCCCGGTCGACCACGGCCGTGCTCGTCGCGTTCGGCGCGGTGTACAGCTCTGCCTGGCGGTCGCCGAACGGCACCGCCCCGCGATCCGGCGCGTCGGCGATGCATCCGTTGCTCGGGTCCGCGCAGAAGGCACCTTCGCGGATCTCGAGCGTCCGGCCGCCGGGACCCTTGTACGAGATATCGAGCTTGCCTCCCGAGGACAGTCGATACGAGCCGGAGACGACGGACCAGCCGGCGGGCAGAGCCGGGCAGTAGACGTCCCACGTCACGCCCGCCGCGACCGTCGCGAAGAAGGCCCGGTTCTTGTCCGTCCCGGTGCAGCCGTCAGCGGCACCCGGCGGGGCGCTGGCAGACGGCGAGGCGGCGGGATCCGGGCTCGCGGGATCCGGCGTCGCGGCGGGATCCGGTGTCGCCGCGGCCGGGTCGGCGGATGGATTCAGCACGTCGACGCTGGCGGCGGGGTCCGAGGAATCGGCGGCGGAGGCTGCCGGTGTGGACGCCGTCCGGCTCGCGGCGGGACTTCGTGTCGCGGCGGCGCCTGAATCACACGCGGCGAGGCTCGCGGCGAGGATCAGGAGGAGGAACAGTACCGGCCACCGACGCGTTCGGGCGGCGGCGTGACGCGCTGGGACCATGACCCGAGGGTAGCACCGTGATCCCTCGTCGGGACCCGGATCCCGCGATACGCGGCAGCGCCGCGTCACGATTCCGACGGACCCGCGACAGCGGCCGACGCGAAGGTCGCCATCCCGTCACGGACGGCGCACGCGGCGTCCAGCAGGCCGAGCGCCAGCGCCGCGCCGCTTCCTTCCCCCAGACGCAGGTCCAGCTCGAGAAGCGGCCGCGCGCCGAGCCGATCGAGCGCGATCGCATGGCCGGGCTCGGGCGATCGGTGAGACGCAATGAGCCGAGGCGCGACGGCCGGAGCTAACCGGACGGCGAGAAGCGCCGCCGCGCCGGTGATGAACCCGTCGAGGATGACGGGAACGCGCCCTGCGACGCATCCGAGGATGACGCCGACGAGCACGCCGATCTCCAGGCCGCCGACGGCCGCGAGCACACCGACGGGATCTGCGGCGTCCGGCCGGTTGACGGCGATCGACCGCTCGATCAGGTCGATCTTTCGGGCACGCGCTCCAGCGTCGATGCCCGTTCCGGTTCCGGTGACGTCGGCGGGGTCCGCGCCCGCCATCACGGCGACGACCGCGCTCGCGGCGGTGGTGTTGCCGATCCCCATCTCCCCGACGCCGACGATGGACGTCCCGCTCGCGACAAGGGTCGCCCCGACCTGCAGTCCGAGGCCGATCGCCGCTTCCGCCTCGGTCCGCAGCATGGCCGGTCCAACGGACATGTCGGCGGTCCCGCGCCGAATCGGCGCCGAATGGAACCGGACCGTCGCCCGAGGCGCGCCGTCGCGCGCGTCGAGGGCGACGCCGGCGGGCGCCCCGCGTTCGCCGCCGTCGGTCCGTTCGGCAACCCCGGCGTCGACGACGATCAGGTCCGCGTCGGCGATCCTCGCGAGGACGTTGATCGCGGCGCCGCCCGCCAGGAAGTTCGCGACCATCTGACGCGTCACCGCGGTGGGATACGCCGAGACGCCTCGGGCGGCGATTCCGTGGTCCGCGGCAGCAACGACGATCGCGCGCGACGGAAACGCCGGCGACGGGTC
>DASWSI010000401.1:0-7058 GCA_036402715.1 Candidatus Limnocylindrales bacterium | reverse complement strand
GAAGTTCCGCGAGGTCGTCCGGGAGCTGTCCTGGCTGCTGGGCTACGAGGCGCTCCGCGACGCTCGCGTCCGGCCGATCACGATCGAGACGCCGATGGAGCAGATGAAGGCCCACGAGCTGGCGGACCGAATCGGCCTCGTGCCGATCCTTCGCGCCGGCCTCGGGATGGTCGACGCGATGCTCGAGCTCATGCCGACGGCGCAGGTGTGGCACCTGGGGCTGTTCCGCGACGAGCGGACGCTCCGGCCGGTCGAGTACTACAACCGCCTCCCGGACTCCGCGACCGTCGACGTCTGCCTGATCCTCGACCCGATGCTCGCGACGGGCGGGTCCGCGACCGCTGCCATCGAAGTCCTCAAGCGCTGGGGCGCTGAGCGAATCAAGCTCGTCAACCTCATCGCGGCGCCGGAGGGCGTGCGCGCGGTCGCGGAGGCGCACCCGGACGTGCAGATCCACTGCGCCGCGCTCGATCGCCAGCTGAACGAGAAGGGCTACATCATGCCGGGCCTCGGTGACGCGGGCGACCGCCAGTTCGGGACGGGCAAGGCCGGCTGACCGCCGCTACGCGCGCGGCGAAGCCTCGGGACGCGGGTTCAACAAGAGCGTTGCCGGACGGCACCGATTCGTCCCGCCGTGGGCGGATTGCGTTGACAGGAGGGCCTCGAGTTGCGGATGCTCCGCATCCCGCGGATTGCCCGCCGCACTGATGCATGCGATCTCGCGTGCGCGGCGGCGGGTTGGAGGAGAAAGTGGGAGCCAGTTTGTCGAGTTCTCGTCGCGCGCCCCTCGCCGCCCTCGCGCTCATCGCCCTGGTCTTCGCGACCTTCGCCGCGCCCGTGACCGCAGTCGGTCCAGGCGCGAGCGGAACGAAGACCTCGTACCACGCCGGTCGCTACATCGTCACCTTCGCCGACGCCCCGGTCGCCGAGTACGACGGCTCCGTGAAGGGCTTCGCCGCGACCCGGCCGACGGTCGGGCACAAGATCAATCGGAACTCCGCCGCCGTGAAGAGCTGGCAGGCGCACCTGACCGCGAAGCACGACGCCGCGCTCGCGAAGGTCGGCGCGATCAAGCTCTACGACTACACGGTCACGAACAACGGCTTCGCCGCGCAGCTGACGGCCGCACAGGCCAACGCACTGTCGAAGCAGGCAGGCGTCGTCGGGCTCGAGCTCGACGCGCTCGCGCACCCCGACACGACCGAGTCGCCCACCTTCCTGGGCCTCAATGCAGCCGGCGGCATCTGGTCGCAGCTCGGTGGCGGCGCGCACGCCGGCGCCGGCCTCGTGATCGGCGTCATCGACACGGGGATCTGGCCCGAGAACCCCTCGTTCGCCCCCCACACCGGGATCCCGGTGCCCGCGACGTGGCACGGCACGTGCCAGGGCGGTCAGGCGTTCCCGGACACCACCTGCAACGACAAGATCATCGGCGCCCGCTACTACCTCGCCGGCTTCGGCAAGAAGAACATCGCGAAGAAGGACTACACGTCCGCACGCGATGGCGCCGGCCATGGCTCGCACACATCGTCGACCGCCGCCGGGAACTACAACGTCACCATGACGATCGACGGGCACACGATCGGCATGGGCTCCGGCATGGCGCCGGGCGCGAAGATCGCCATGTACAAGGTCTGCTGGGACGGCGCGAACGTCCCCGACGGCTGCGCCAACTCGGACAGCGTCGCCGCGATCAACGACGCCGTTCTCGACGGTGTCGATGTCCTCAACTACTCGATCGGCGGCACCTCGGAGTCGAGCGTGCTCGATTCCGTCGCGCAGGCCTTCCGCGCCGCCTCGAATGCGAACGTCTTCGTCGCCAACTCCGCCGGCAACAGCGGTCCCGGCGCGAGCACGCTCGACCATCCCGCGCCGTGGGTCACGACCGTCGCGGCCTCGACCTTCCGACGCGCGTTCCAGGCCGTCCAGCTCGGCAACGGCGCCCGCTACGTCGGCGCGTCAACGACCCCGCCGCTCACGACAGCCACCCGGATCGTCACCGCCGGCAGCGTCAAGCTCGCGGCCGCGGCGCCCGGTGACGCAAACCGCTGCTTCGCCGGCACCCTCGACCCGGCCCTCGCGGCCGGCAAGATCGTCGTCTGCGATCGCGGCGTCAACGCCCGAATCGACAAGAGCTTCGAAGTCAAGCGTGCCGGCGGCGTGGGGATGGTCCTCGCGAACGTCAGCCCGAACTCCCTCAACGGCGACTACCACGCCGTTCCGTCCGTCCACATCACGGACACCGACGGGGCCGCCGTGAAGGCGTACATCGCCGCCAACCTCGCCACCGCCACCGCGAAGATCCTTCCGCTCACCGCGGCGGAGCTCGCGGCTGCGCCCCAGGTCCCGGAGATCACCGACTTCTCGTCGCGCGGTCCGTCGACGACGACCGGCGGCGACATCCTCAAGCCGGACATCGCGGCGCCGGGCAACGACGTCATCGCCGCAACTGCGCCGCCGTTCGCGCACGGCCGGCTGTGGGACTTCATGTCCGGGACGTCGATGGCATCGCCGCATATCGCGGGCATCGGCCTGCTCATCAAGGCGAAGCATCCGACCTGGCTCCCGTCGGAGATCAAGTCGGCGATCATGACCAGCGCCGGTGACACCGTCTCGTCGGCGGGCGATCCGTTCGCCCAGGGTGCCGGCTTCGTCAATCCGAACGGTGCCGCGGATCCCGGCCTCGTCTATCCGACGAGCGCCAGGGAATACCGTCAGTACCTCGTCAGCCTCGGCGTCCACTTCGCGCCGCCGAACGACACGCTCACCCCGATCACCGCATCGAACCTCAACGAGGCGTCGATCGCCATCGGTGGGCTCGCGGGCGTCGAGTCGGTGACTCGGCACGTCAAGAATGTCGGCGCGGCCGCGACGTACACGGAGACCGCCGTGGTCCCCGGGTTCGACGTCCAGGTCAACCCGACGTCGCTGACACTCGCGGCCGGCGCGGAAGCGAACTTCACGGTCACGTTCACCCGAACGACGGCGACGCTCGGTTCGTGGGCGAAGGGTTCGCTCACCTGGACGGATGGCACCCATCGCGTCCGGAGCCCGATTGCCGTTCAGCCGGTCGCGATCAGCGCGCCGACGGAGCTTCACGGCACCGGCGCGAGCGGGGACATCGATTTCTCGGTCAAGCCGGGCTCCACCGGCACGGTCGACTCGAGCGTCACCGGTCTTGTCGGCGTCACGCCGGTCGCCGACTCCGTCGCGACGGGCGCGTTCGACGCGACCGCTCCCGTAGCGGATGCGGACACGAAGGTCTACCACGTGACGGTTTCTGCCGGAACGGCGGCAGCCCGCTTCTCCCTCGACTCCAGTGACAACACCGCGGATCTCGACCTGTACGTCTACCGCGGCGGGGCCCTCGTCGGGGTCTCCGCCTCCGGCTCCGCGGACGAGCAGGTCACGATGCGAGCACCCACGGCCGGCACGTACGACGTGTACGTCAACGGGTTCGCGACCCCGGGCGGGACGACCGCCTACGGGATCTCGAACTTCGTCGTTCCGTCGGCAGCGGCCGGGAACGCGAGCGTCACGCCCGCATCGGCACCGGCGACGGTCGGCGTCCCCGTGACGCTGACCGCCCACTGGACGGGCCTCGACACGACGAAGCGGTGGTTCGGGTACATCGCGTACGCCGGCGCGTCGGACGTGACCTACCTCTCCGTCAACTAGATCCCGAAGCCGGCCTTCGGCCGGCCTCAACGAACCACCACCTCGCCCGGGCACGGAGGCTTCGCCTCCCGCCCGGGCGAATTGCTGTCCGCGGCGTCCGTGACAGACCCGCCTGCGCGAGGCGGACCCCCTCGGCCCCGCGGCCGTACTTCTGGCGGGTTGCCTCCGCGCACCAGAGACCTGATCCTCGAACCAAATGATCAGATCGTCCCGCCGCCTGCCCCTCGCACTCGCGACCATCGCTCTGCTCGTGGCCGCGTGCACCGGCGAGCCGCAGGTGCTCGCCACCATCCACATCGATCCCACCCCGACGCCGACCGCAAGGCCGCCCACGCAAGGCGAGAAGGCGGCTGAGGCGTTCTTCAAAAGGGTTCAGAGCGGCAAGCTCACCTATCACGCGGCCTTTCGTGGGGAGATCGCGGGCGCGATCAGCGGCCTCGTCGTCGTGGGTACGATCGACGTCGCCGGCGACGACTACAGCGAGGCCCTCACGTTCACGTTCCTGCGTCCGCCGACGGTGCCGGTGGCGGTGCGCTCCGTCGGAGACCGGCGATGGGTCCAGGTGGACCGGGGCGGCTGGCAGAAGGTCAACGCCGCGGTCGCGTCGAACAACCCGTTCGCCGACGTCTCAGCCGTCACCGGCACACAGCTCGTCCGTACCGAGCACGTCGGGGCCAAGGACCTCCACCACATCATCCTGACGGGCGGCCTGATCATCGCCCCGGATCTGATCCCGGCGGGCAATCTGACGAACGAGAAGATCAACTCGACGAACCTCGAGGTCGTCATCGATGACGCGGGAACGCCCCTGACCGCCACTTGGCAGCTCGACGGGGAGGCCCGCGTCTCCGGCCAGCTGCAGGGCCTCAGGGTCGACATCGACATGACGTTCACGAATGTCGACTCGAAGATGACGATCAAGGCGCCGTAGCCCGTCGACAACTCGAAAAAGAAAGCGGCCGGCCCTCGAGGGGACCGGCCGCTGCCGTTTCGGGATCGGGGACGACGGCCTAGTTGCCGCCCTCCTTCAGCGTGATCGTCTGCTTCTGGAAGCCGGCGCCCTTCGTATCGGTCGACCCGAGCGAGTCGAGCGCCGCCTTGGCGAGGTCCGTCCGGTACGCCCCGTCCGAGGGTGCCGCCTTCAGGACGCTGTACGTCGTGGCGATCTTGATGGTCTGATCCCAGAGCGCCTTGTCCATCATTCCGACGCCGTTCGGTGACGGCCAGACGAGCGCGTTGATCTCGTTCATCTGCCACGCCTGATGGCTGGCGCCCAGCTGCGATCCCGCCTTCAGCACGATGTCGACGCACTTCTGGGCGTTGTCGCGGCAGTAGATCCAGCCCTTGAACGAGGCCTTCAGGAACTTCGTGGCGGTCGTCGAGTTGTCACCCGTCTTGAGCCACTTGTCGCTGGCGAAGATCTGGTCCTGGAGCATCGCCGTCCCGACCGCCGGGTCGTTGAAGTCGAGGACGTTGAGATCGGACGGCTGGTACAGCTGCCCGGTCGCCGGATTCTTCGCTTCGAGCACCTGGGCGTACTCGTTGTAGATCATCGCCTGGGCGATATCGAGATCGCCCTTGAGCAGCCCCGACATGTCGAAGTTCTGCTTGATGATGTTCTGCGTCTTCGGATCGAGGCCGGCCTTGGTCAGGGCGGCGAAGAGCTCCGGCTCGTTGCCACCGAGCCAGCTGCCGATCTTCTTGCCGGCGAGGTCCTTCGGCGTCGTGATGTTCGCCTTCTTGAAGGACGCCATCCGCGTGCCGGAGCGCTGGAAGATCTGGGCGATCGAGACGAGGTCCGCCCCGGCCTCACGCGACTGAAGCATGTTCGGGAGCCACGCCGTCCCGATGTCCGCGCCGCCCGTTGCGACGACCTGGACGTTGTTCACCTGCGGGCCACCGAGCAGGAGCGAGACGTCGAGGCCCTCGTCCTTGTAGTAGTTCTGGTCGAGCGCCGCGTAGTAGCCGGCGAACTGCGACTGGGCGACCCACTGGAGCTGGAACTTGACGGGCTTCAGCGCGGCGCCGCTCGACGGCCCGGCGGCCGCGTTACAGGCGCTCGCCAGCAGGCCGAACGCCGCCACCGCGGCGAGCAGCTTCTTCGAAAACGACATCCTCTCCTCCAAGCCGATCTTCATTCGATCCGCGGCACCATAGCGCAGCGGTTCACCCGCCGTGGGCCGCTCCGGTCAGCCGTCTGCCGCTGCGCGCGCGGCAAGCCACGGGATCGCCAGTCGTTCGGCGACGACGGCGGCGATGTACGTCACGATCCCGAGCGCGCAGGCGAGGACGATCGCGGCCCACGCCGTCGGGTAGCGCGAGTGGCCCGTCTCGAGGGTGATGTAGATCCCCAGTGAGTAGAGCGGGCCGCCGAAGAACTCGCCGACGACAGCACCGATGACGCTCAGCGTCGTCGCGATACGGAGCGCCGTGAACCAGTACGGCAGCGCGTTCGGGACGCGGAGCTTGCGCAGCGTCGTCCCGGCGCCCGCGGCGTACGAATCCATCAGCTCGAGCGCCGCGGGATCCACCTGGGTCAGGCCGCGGATCGTGTTGACCATGACCGGGAAGAAGACCATCAGCGCGACGATCGTCATCCGCGGCAGCACGCTCTCAGGTCCGAACCAGTTGATCGTGATCGGGGCGAACGCGATGATCGGGATCGTGCTCGCACCGATGGCGATCGGCAGCAGCGTCTCGCGGGCCGTCGCCCACCGGGCCGTCACGAGACCGGCGACCGTTCCGAGCAGCAGACCGGCGACGAGCCCGCCGAGCGCCTCCGTCCCGGTGTAGACGATCCCCCGCGAGAGCGTCGGCCACTCGCTGACGAGGCTCGCCGCGATGACGCTGGGCCGCGGGACGAGGAACGACTGCACGCCGAGGGCGAGGAGCGTCACCTCCCACAGGCCGAGGACGACGACGAACACGACGATCGCCGGCGCGAACTCCGCCACACGGCGGCCGAGGGCCGCGCGATCGACAACCCGGCCCCCCGGCTCCGGCACCGGCGGCGCGCCCGCGAGGGCGGAGCTGCTCACCGCGGCGGGCTCGTCACGACAGTCCTTCGGCGCGAATTCGTTCAGCCGCCGGCTCGTCGACCGGATCGCCTTCGGGCTCGTGCGCGCGGAGCGCCTCCCGGACGACCGTGACGAGCTCGAAATACCGATCCAGCTCGCGGGTCATGACGGTCCGCGGCTGCGGGAGGTCGATGTCCACGATCCTCGCGACGCGGCCGGGCCGCGGCGACATGACGACGACGCGCGTCGAGAGAAACACGGCCTCCGGGATGCTGTGGGTGACGAAGACGATCGTCGTCCCAGTTCGGCGCCAGATCTTCATCAGCTCGAGATTCATCCGCTCGCGGGTCATCTCGTCGAGCG
>DASWSI010000400.1:0-4962 GCA_036402715.1 Candidatus Limnocylindrales bacterium | reverse complement strand
ACGAGGGCACGACGGATGGACATGGAAGAGGCCCCCTCGCGACGGTGACGGCAGTCGCGTCGCCAGGTTCGCCTGGGCCGGACGCCGCCACAGGATAGTCCGCCGCCGAGGCGCGGTGATGGGCTTTCGGCGCTCGGCGAGCCGCGCCACCACTCCACCGCTAGCAGGTCGGCGCGGCCGCCGGCCGCAGCAGGGAGGTGGGCAGTGGACCGAGTCGGCTTCGTTGGGCTCGGGACGATGGGCGCGGCGATGGCCGCAAACCTCGGCCGCGCCGGGTTTCCGCTGACGATCTGGAACCGGTCCGGCGGCCGCGCGACGCCGCTCGTGGAGGCGGGCGCTACGCAGGCGAACACGCCCGCCGATGTCGCCCGGGCCGCCGACATCGTCGTCACCTGCGTCTCGGATACGCCCGATGTCGAGGCGGTCCTGTTCGGTCCTGACGGCGTCGCCACCGCGCGGCGCGACGGTCTCCTCGTGATCGACTGCTCGACGATCTCGCCGTCGGCGACCCGCGACTTCGCCGCGCGTCTCGCCGAGGTCGGCGCCACGCTCGTCGACGCGCCGGTCTCCGGTGGCAGCGAAGGCGCACAGAAGGGAACGCTGTCGATCTTCGTCGGCGGTGCCGGCGCGGCCGTCGAACGGGCTCGACCGGTCCTCGACGCGATGGGCAAGACGATCACCCACGTCGGGCCCGTGGGCGCGGGTCAGGCGGTCAAGGCCGTCAACCAGGTGATCCTCGCGGGCACGTACATCGGTGTGGCGGAGGGGATCGTCCTCGCAACGAAGGCGGGCCTCGACGTCGAGCAGGTCGTGGGCGCGCTGTCCGGCGGCGCGGCGCAGAGCTGGGTGCTCGCCAATCGAAGCGGCCGAATGATCGCCAACGACTATCCACTCGGCTTCAAGCTGGCGCTCCACCGAAAGGACCTCGGTATCGCACTGGAGCTCGCCCGCGAAACGGGCTCCGTGCTGCCGGTTGCCGCACTGTGCGAGCAGATCGAGGCCGGCCTGATCGGCCGCGGCCACGCCGACGACGACATGTCCGCGGTGGCGCGCTCGGTCAGGGAGCTGTCGGGCCTCGACGGCTGAGGCCACGGCCGCCGCACGCGGCGACGTGCGCCGCGGACCGCCCGGCGCTAGTCGAGCCCCACGAGCAGCATCGGCTCGCCGAGCTTGCCGTCGTACCGCGGCCGGAACCGCGCGATGTTGTACATCGCGTCGACGTCCACTCTCCGCGGCCCGAGCCCCGGCCGCGGCAGCTCGGTGTGTGCGTACTTGCCGTCCTGGATCGCCATCATCCGCCCGGTCTGGCCGCCGGCGAGGAGGTCCATCGCGCCGTTGGCGAACGTCGTCCCGACGATCTGGTCGTGCATGTCCGCCTCGCCGCTGCGGAGGTCGTACGTCAGCTCCGACGCAACGGTGTCGATCTTCGTCAGCTCCTTGAGCTCGGCCGCCAGGACCTCGCCGACATTCGCCTTGTGGCGGTGGCCGAACATGTCCGCCTCGCCGACATCGGTCATCCGCGCGCCGTTCCAGACGGCGCCTTCGGCCGTGATGACGATCGCGTAGCGGCTCGGATTGGTCCGGTAGTCCTCGGCCATGATGTCCGCCAGCCGATCGAGGTCGTACGGCGCCTCGGGAATGACGCACCGCGCTGACGTGACGTAGGCCGCGAACAGCGCCGAGAACCCGGCGTCGCGCCCGAAGATCCGGAAGACGCCCAGCCGCTCGTGGCTGCCGAGCGTCGTCCGCTGCCGGTTGATCAGCTCCTTCGCGCGCGTGATCGCGGACGAGAAGCCGATGCAGTACTCCGTGCCCTGGACGTCGTTGTCCATCGTCTTGGGGATCGCGACGAGCGGGAATCCCTCGTCGGTCAGGACGCGCGAGAAGCTCAGCGTGTCGTCGCCACCGATGGTCACCAGCACGTCGATGCCGAGCGCCTCGAGGTTCTCGAGAACGACGGGTGTGAAGTCGTAGACGCCGTCGCTCACCTCGAGCGACGGAAGCCGCGACTTGTCGAACCACTCCGGGATCGCCGCGGCGCGCATCTTCTTCGGGTTCGTGCGCGACGTGTGGAGGACGGTCCCGCCGGTGCGATCGATCGTTCTGGTGTTCGCCCGATCGAGCCTTCGGATGTAGTTGCCGTCCAGGTCCGCTCCCACCTGGACGTGGGTCAGGCCCTCCCAGCCGCGGCGGATCCCGTACACCTCCTCCGCCATCTCCGTCGCTCGGTAGACGACGCTCTTGATGACCGAGTTGAGGCCGGGGACGTCGCCGCCACCGGTGAGGATTCCGATTCGCTGGGTTCGTGTCATCGGCACCTGCTCCGCCCGCAGCGAACGTCCGGGGGCCACCGAATCGTCTCGCCGCCGCCCGGCATCCTAGCGCGTCGGCCCGGAGCGCCGCCTATGATCGACGGCATGAACTACGAGCTCTTCATGGGCGAGGCGCTGGCGGAGGCGCGGAACGCGCTGGCCCGCGGTGAGCGCCCGATCGCCGCCGTCGCCGTCGTCGACGAAGCGATGGTGGCGCGCGCCCACGACCGGGTGCAGGAGACGAACGATCCGACGGCGCATGCGGTCGTGGTCGCACTCCGCGAGGCGGCGCGCAGGCTCGGGTCCGTCCGGCTCGCCGACGCGACGATCTTCACCACCCTCGAGCCATGCGCGATGTGCGTCGGCGCGCTGCTCGAAAGCGATGTCGAGGCGCTCGTCTACGCCGTCCCGAACAAGGTCGACGGCGCGGCTGGGTCGGTGATCCAGCTCGCGGAGCACGCGGCGCTGCCGCGACGGATTCGGGTCGTCAGCGGGATCCGGCGTGACGAGGCGGAAGAGCTGTTCGCCGCGGTCCCGTCCGCGGGCGGATCGTAGGAGCGCCGCGGGGTACGCGGCGGGCGGTTTGCTATCCTCTCCCGCGGAGAGGTGTCCGAGTGGTTGATGGTGCCGCTCTCGAAAAGCGGTGTGCGAAAGCACCGCGGGTTCGAATCCCGCCCTCTCCGCCACTTCCATGGCCAACCGCAACGCCCATGCCGGCGTTTGCCGCCGCCGAGCGTCGCTGACGCTCGAACGTTGCCACTCCCCGGCGCCGCCCGCGCCGAATCACGATCGGCCGCTATCGTTGCGGTCGGGGAGAGGTCGCCTAGTGGACTATGGCGCCGCACTGGAAATGCGGTTCGGGGCAACCCGTCGCGGGTTCGAATCCCGCCCTCTCCGCCACACTCGGCGGCGCAGCGATGATGGCCACGTCGCGAGCTTCCGTCCTCGCGCCGCGATTCGGTCGCCTGCCCTGACAGCCGACGTCGGTCGCCCGCCTCGCCGCGATGGGGGGTACACTCCCGGTGCCGTGCTAGGCGGGGAACTAGCGGTGCCCTGTACCTGCAATCCGCTCCAGCAGGGCTGAATTCCCTCCCGAGGTCTCCGTCCTCGAATGCCGACGCCTCGAGCGACGTTGAGGACCGGGTCCCGCGCAGCGGCGACTCGCGAACCGTGTCAGGTCCGGAAGGAAGCAGCACTAAGCGATCTTCGTCGGGTGCCGCGGAATGGCCTGGTCCGAGCCGCTCGTTGCGGAGGGCGCGGGGACGTCCAGGTCGACGGTGGGTGCACGGCAATTTCGAATCACCGCGCGTACCGGCAGGAGTGACGTGACGCCGAGTAGCCCGGAGACCTCCGCCATCGGCCACCAGGCGCTCTATCGCCGGTGGCGGGCCCAGACGTTCGCCCAGATCGTCGGCCAGGAGCCCGTCGTCGAGACGCTCCGAAATGCGGTTCGGATGGATCGCGTCGCGCACGGCGTCCTCTTCGTCGGTCCGCGCGGAACCGGCAAGACGTCGCTCGCGCGGATCCTCGCCAAGGCGGTCAACTGCACCAACCTGCAGGACGGCGATCCGTGCGACGCGTGCCCGTCGTGCGTCGCGATCCGCGAAGGCCGCGCGTTCGACCTCGTCGAGATCGATGCCGCCTCGAACCGCGGGATCGACGCCATCCGCGAGCTGCGCGAGCGGATCCACTACGCCCCGACGGACCTGCGCCGGAAGGTCTACATCCTCGACGAGGCGCACCAGATCACGAAGGACGCGTGGAACGCGCTCCTCAAGTCGCTCGAGGAGCCTCCTGACTTCGTCGTCTTCATGTTCGCCTCGACGCACCCGCAGGAGTTCCCGCCCGCGATCCTGTCGCGGCTCCAGCGCTTCGATGTCCGGCGGCTGACCGTCGCCGAGATCGAAGGCAAGCTCCAGCGGATCCTCGCCGCGGACGGCCGAGAGGCGGAGCCCGCAGCGCTTCGACTCATCGCCCAGCTCGCCGCCGGCGGGATGCGGGACGCCGAGTCGATGCTCGACCAGCTCCTCGCGTCGGGGACCGAGCGGCTCGACGAGTCCCGGGTCCGCGACCTCCTCGGCCTCGCGGAAGCGGAGACGATCGACCGGTTCGTCGATGCCCTCGTGACCGGTGATGCGATCACGGGGATCGCCCTCCTCGACGGCCTCGAGGATCGCGGCCGCGACGCACGGGTCTTCCTCGACCAGGTCGTCGACGCGATCCGCGCAGCGCTCGTGGCGGCACTTTCCGGGCCCGCGACGGCGCGGCACCCGATTGCGCCACTCGCCGCGGCGGCGCGGCGCCTCGCGGCGATCGACCCGAACCGTGCGGGGACCGGGGGCCTCCGCCTCCAGCTCGAGCTCGCGCTCTTTTCTGGCACGGCACCCGAACCCGCTACCGAGCGGCCCGCCCCGATCCAGCAGTCGCGGCCCGCGTCCGCGGCGACGGAAGCCACATCGTCAGCCCCGCAACCCGACAAGCCTGCTGCCCCGGATGCACCCGTCGGCGCGGGCACGAAGGCGCGGCCTCCCGCCACCGAACCGCCCGCTGCGCCGGAGGCGCGCCCCGCCGCGGCGAAAGCATCACCTGGGTCGGCCCCGTCGGCGCGCCCGGCGCCGGGCGCCGTGGCGTCACCCGCGGAAACGGCGCC
>DASWSI010000399.1:0-2436 GCA_036402715.1 Candidatus Limnocylindrales bacterium | reverse complement strand
CCTCGAGATCGGCGACGGCGAGTTCATGGTTCTCGTCGGCCCGTCTGGTTGCGGAAAGACGACGAGCCTCCGGATGATCGCCGGGCTCGAGGAGATCAGCTCGGGGTCGCTCCGGATCGGTGATCGCGTCGTGAACGACGTGCCGCCGAAGGATCGCGACATCGCGATGGTGTTCCAGAGCTACGCGCTCTACCCGCACATGTCCGTTCGCGACAACCTCGCGTTCGGCCTGAAGCTTCGGAAGGTCCCGAAGGCGGACATCGAGCGCCGGGTCAAGGAAGCCGCGGAGACGATCCAGCTCCAGAAGCTCCTCGACCGCAAGCCCAAGGAGCTCTCCGGCGGGCAGCGGCAGCGCGTCGCGCTCGGTCGGGCGATCGTCCGCGAGCCGGCCGTGTTCCTCATGGACGAGCCGCTGTCGAACCTCGACGCCAAGCTCCGCGTCCAGACCCGGGCCGAGATCGCCCGTCTCCACCAGCGCCTCAAGACGACGATGGTGTACGTCACGCACGACCAGGTCGAGGCGATGACGATGGGCACCCGGATCGCGGTCATGGCCGATGGCCTGCTCCAGCAGGTCGGGACGCCGCAGCAGCTGTACGACCACCCGATCAACCGCTTCGTCGCCGGCTTCATCGGCAGCCCGTCGATGAACTTCATCGACGTGACGACGGGTGGGGACGGGTCCTCCCTCGAGGCCGAGGGCGGCGCGATCAAGATCCCGCTTCCGCCGCGGTTCCGCGAGGCGGTCGGCGCGACGACCGGGCGCAAGCTCGTCGCCGGCTTCCGGCCCGAGCACCTCGAGATCGGCGACGCCACCGGCAACACGGCGGCGCTTCGGGCGACGGCGGACGTCGTCGAGTACCTCGGCAACGAGGAGCTCATTCACGTTCGGGCCGGCGGCCGCGACCTCGTCGCGATCGTCTCGTCCGAGCATCGGGTCAAGCCCGGTGACGTCATCGACTTCCGGATCCCGCTCGAGAAGCTTCACCTGATCGACGCGGAGACCGGCCTCACGCTCACGTCTCGCGAGGCCGCGGCCGCGGCCTGATGCCCGAATCGGAGGACGGGGCGTCGAGCCAGGCAGGCGCCACGCCGGCCCGGAGAGGCGCCTCGTCCACCGAACCCACCGCCGCCCGCGACGGCGGAACGCACGCAGCATCTGCGCCCGACGACCTCACCGAGCGCGTCGTCGACACAACCGTCATCCACCGCGGCCGTTACCTCGAGTTCCGGATCGACACGATCGAGCGATCGGACGGCTCGCGGTCGAAACGGGACATCGTCGGTCATCCGGGGGCCGTTGCGATCCTTGCGCTCGACGACGAGGATCGCGTCCTTCTCGTCCGCCAATATCGCGTCGCCGCGTCCGCCGCGCTGCTCGAGATCCCCGCCGGAACGCTGGAGGTCGACGCCGGCACCACGGAAGAGCCGGACGGCGCCGCGGCTCGGGAGCTCGAGGAAGAGACGGGCTACCGCGCGAACCGCTGGCAGCACCTCGGCAGCTTCTGGACGGCTCCCGGGTTCGCCACGGAGCGGATGCACCTCTACCTCGCCGAGGATCTCGTCGCCGCGGACATCGATCGCCTCGGGCCTGACGAGGACGAGCATCTCCAGCTCGAGCGCCTGCCCTGGCGGGACGCGGTCGCGGCCGCCGAGCGTGGCGAGATCGAGGACGCGAAGTCGCTCGTGGCGCTGTTCTGGCTCGCGCGGCTGCGCGCCGATCAACCGGCGAGGTGACGTCGACGCGCGACGTTCGGGGGTACGTACCCGGTGTCGACGAGCCCGGCATTCGCGCGGTGATGGAGGCGTCACTTGCTTTCGACCGCCTCCCCGGCCAGACCGCGCGGGACATCGACCGAACACTCACCCGGATTCCGGCCGACCCGGCGGGAACGATCGTCGCGACCGAAGGCGATCGGATCGTCGCCTACTGCATTCCGGCGCACAGCCTCCTGACTGTCGCGCCCGATGCGCGGCGGCGGGGCCACGGGCGGTCGCTCGTCACGGCGGCGCGGAGGCGCGGCCGAGCACGCGGCGAGTCCACGCTGAATCTGTACGTGCCGCATCACCTCGACGCGTCCGCGGCCTTCGCGGCGGCACTCGGCCTCACGTACCACTCGAGCCTGTGGGTCTTCGAGCTGCCGCCCGACCGCCCGGTGCCACCCGCCGCGTTCCCGGCGGACATCGTCGTTCGGACTTGGGCACCGAACGAGGACATCGTGGCGTGGGCGGCGTTCAACAACGCCGCGTTCGAGGGTCATCCCTCGCCGCTGGTCGTGACGCCGGAGCTCGTGCAGGCCGTCCACGACCACCCGGACTTCGACCCCGAGGGGATCCTCCTCGCGGCCGCGGCGACCGAACCGGATCGGTGGGACACGTTCGGTCGCGGGGCGCGCGGCTCGTGGAGCTGAGTGTCGAAGCGGCGAACGACCGGGC
>DASWSI010000398.1:0-1584 GCA_036402715.1 Candidatus Limnocylindrales bacterium | reverse complement strand
ACCGTCTCGATGGGCTTGGGGCCGATCTGCGCGATCTATCAAGCGCGGTTCAATAAATATTTGCAGGACCGCGGCCTGAAGGACACGAGCGATTCGCGGGTGTGGGCGTTTTTGGGCGACGGCGAATGCGACGAGCCAGAGACGCTGGGCGCGATCACGCTCGCCGCGCGCGAGAATCTCGACAACCTGACGTTCGTCATCAACTGCAATCTGCAGCGGCTCGACGGCCCCGTCCGTGGCAACGGCAAGATCATCCAGGAGCTCGAGGCCGTCTTCCGCGGCTCGGGCTGGAACGTCATCAAGGTGATCTGGGGCCGCGAGTGGGACGACCTTCTCGCGCGCGACGTCGACGGCCTGCTCGTCGAGAAGATGAACAACACCCTCGACGGCGAGTTCCAGAAGTTCAGCGTCGCCGGCGGCGCGTACATCCGCGAGCACTTCTTCGGGCCGGACCCGCGGCTCCGCAAGCTCGTCGAGCACCTCTCGGACGACGATCTCGCGAAGCTCCGCCGCGGTGGCCACGACTACCGAAAGGTGTACGGCGCGTACAAGGCCGCCGTCGGCTACCAGGGCGCCCCCACCGTCATCCTCGCCAAGACGATCAAGGGCTGGACGCTGGGTGCCGGCGTCGAGGGTCGCAACGTCACCCACCAGACGAAGAAGCTGTCCGAGGCGGAGCTGATGAAGTTCCGCGACCGGGTCGAGCTGCCGATCCCGGACGCGAAGATCAAGGACGCCCCGTACTACCACCCGGGCCCGAAGTCCGAGGAGGTCCAGTACCTCACGGAGCGTCGCCGGGCGCTCGGCGGACCGCTCCCGAAGCGCGTCGTCCGGGCGAAGCCGCTCCCGCCACCGCCGTCCGCGGTCGACGAGGAGTTCGCCGCCGGGAGCAAGCAGCCCGTCAGCACGACGATGGTCTTCACCCGGATCCTCCGGAACCTGCTCCGCGACGAGCAGCTCGGGCCGCGGATCGTCCCGATCATCCCGGACGAGGCGCGGACCTTCGGCATGGACCCGCTGTTCAAGGAGGTCGGGATCTACGCCGCGCTCGGGCAGCGGTACGAGCCGGTCGACTCGGATCTCGTCCTGTCGTACCGCGAGGCGACGGACGGCCAGGTCCTCGAGGAGGGGATCACGGAGGCCGGGTCGATGGCCAGCTTCCAGGCCGCCGGCACGTCCTACGCGACGCACGGCCTGCCGGTCATCCCGTTCTACATCTACTACTCGATGTTCGGCTTCCAGCGGACCGGCGACCAGATGTGGGCGTTCGGTGACGCGCGCGGTCGCGGCTTCCTCATGGGCGCGACGGCCGGCCGGACGACGCTCACCGGCGAGGGCCTGCAGCACGACGACGGCCACAGCCAGATCCTCGCCTCGACGATCCCGAACATCCGCGCCTACGACCCGGCGTACGCCTACGAGCTCGCCGCGATCGTTCGGGATGGGATCGAGCGGATGTACGTCAAGGGCGAGGACGTCTACTACTACATCTCGCTCTACAACGAGAACTACACCCAGCCACCGAAGCCTGCCGGCGTCGACGAAGGGATCGTCCGCGGCATCTACCGGCTCGCGCCGGCGCCG
>DASWSI010000397.1:0-2752 GCA_036402715.1 Candidatus Limnocylindrales bacterium | reverse complement strand
CCTTTTCGGGCACGGCAATGTTCTGGTCGCGCGACCTCGGTCCGCCACGACGGCGGCTGGTCGCGAGCCGCCCGCGTCCTCGCTCGCGGCGCCCTCCGCGCCAGCGTCCCCGGAACGCCGCGCCATCCTCGAGGCGGGCCTCCTTGCCGCGATCGCGGTGGTCGTGGCGTCGCTGGCGCTGCCGTTGCGGCTCCTCGGGGCGCACGGCGGCCCGACGAGCGACGGGACGGCGGCCGGAGGGCCGCCGGCAACGCCGGGCGGATCTGAGCCCGGCGCGAGCGGCGGACCATCGCCGAGCGCCGGCCCGATGACCGGCGCCGTCATCGCGAGGGTCGCCGACGTGACTCGCCGTGGGTTCGCGGCGTTCACGGTTCCGTTCGATTCGCCGCCGCCCCTTCCCGCCGGCGACCCTGCGGTCGTCGTCCGGCTGGCGGATGGGACGTTCGTCGCGTTCGATGCGACGTGCACGCATGCCGGCTGCACCGTCGAGTGGGACGCCGCGGATGGCGTCCTCCTGTGCCCGTGTCACGACGCGGCGTTCGACCCGGCCCGGGGCGCTGCGGTCCTCGCGGGGCCGACGAACCAGCCGCTCACGAGCTTGCCGATCGTCGTCGACGAGGCGGCTGGCTCGATCCGGCTGCGAGGCTGAGGGATCGGCGGCGCAAATGGGCCGGCGAGCGCGCTCGCCGGCAGAGCGTCAGCCCGACGCGGGTGCCCGCAGCATTCGGCGCGGGCGGGCGACGGCACCGGCCGGGATGACGGTGCTCGACGCGAGGAGCGCCACGAACGCCGGCTCCGGCATCGGGCGCGCGAACAGGAAGCCCTGCCCGTAGCGACACCCAAGTCGCTTCAGCTGCGCGAGCTGTGATTCTGTCTCGATCCCCTCGGCGACGGTTCGGAGGTCCAGCGACCCGCAGAGGCGCAGGATGCCGTCGAGAAGCGCCGTCAGGCGTGGCGTGTCGCCGAGGTTTGCGGTGAACGACCGATCGATCTTGACGACGTCGAACGGCAGGTCAGCGAGGTAGTTGAGCGCCGAATAGCCGGTTCCGAAGTCGTCGAGGGCGAGCCTCGTGCCGAGCTGGTGGAGCCGCCCCAGGGCCTCCCTCGCGGCGCCGAGGTCCGTCAATGCCGACTCCGTCACTTCGAGGACGAGGCGCGCAGGCGGAAGCCCGGTTTCGGCGAGGGTGTCCGCGACGTCGTCGACGAGTCGCGGCAGGAGGAGCTGGGTCGGGGCCAGATTGACGCTGAGAAGGAGATCCCGACCGTCGGGGAGCGCCGGCCACGAGGCGGCCACGGCGCACGCGTGGCGAAGGATCCATCGGCCGAGCGGATGGATCAACCCGGACGACTCGGCGATCGAGATGAACTCGCCCGGAGGGATCATTCCGCGCTCCGGGTGCTGCCACCGGACGAGCGCCTCGGCCCCGACGATGATCCCCGTCTCGAGCTCGATGACCGGCTGAAACTCGACCACGAACGCCTCGGCCTCGATGGCCGCCGCGAGCTCCGTTCGCAGCTCGAAGCCGCGGACGATTGCATCGTGCATCGCGGGTTCGTGCTGCTCGACCTGGTCCTTGCCGCGCGCCTTCGCCTGGTACATCGCGACATCGGCGTCGCGCATCAGGTCCATGCCCGTTGCGCCGGCGCGGCCAAGCGCAATACCCGCGCTCGCATGGACGGACATCAGCCGCCCCGCAAGCTCGACCGGCGCCCGGATCGAGCCGAGGATCCGTTCCGCAACGGCGCGAACCGTCGCGTCGTCGGGACAGTGCTCGATGAGGAACGCGAACTCGTCGCCGCCGAGGCGCGCCGCGAGGTCGTTCCTCCGCATGCCGCGCTGCAGCCGGGCCGCAACCGCCTGGAGCAGCTCGTCCCCGATCGTGTGGCCGAGGGTGTCGTTGATCGTCTTGAAGTCGTCCAGGTCGAGGAAGATGAGCGCCGTCCCATCGGCGTCGTCGGCGAGCGCGCCGGTGAGCCGACTCTCGAACAGCGATCGGCTGGCGAGCCGCGTCAGCGGGTCGTGTGTCGCGTTGTAGACGAGGTCGTCCTGCAGCCGCCTTCGGTGGAGCAGTGAGACGCCGAGCTCGTCGACGGTGGCCGCGAGCCGGACGAGGACGAGACCGAAGAGGACGGTCCAGGTGAGGATGACGCCGACGATGACGGACTCGTCCGCCTTCGTCCCCTGGATCAGAAGGATCGCCGGCGCGAGCATTGCCGCGCCCGCGAGCAGCGCGAACCGCGCGCGGCTCAGCCGCGCCTCCGGATGGTGCGGCTCGACGATCGTGTCGCTGACCGAGGGGTGGAGCGACGCCACGCCCATCAGCAGCACCCCGACGACCCACACGGCGTCGAGCGGACCGCCTTCGGTATAGGTGCCGTTCACGACCGCGGTCGCATAGCTGACGTCGGCGACGAAATAGAGGGCGATGCCGCCCAGGAGGAACCGCAGGTACCACGGCCGAACGCCGCCGCCGAGGAGGGCGCGGACCCCGATCGCGAGCAGGATCAGGTCGACGCCCGGGTAGGCGAGGGACACGCCGGTCGCGAGGAGGTCGCCTCCCGCGTCGACGCTCGGCTCCATGATCACGACCCAGAAGAGCGCGGCTGCGCCCGTGGCCAGGATCGCCGCGTCGATGACGGCCGTCCTGTCCATGCCGGGTGCCCGGCGCCGCACGAGGCCCGTTGAACCCGCGACGAGGGCGACGTATCCCGCGAGGTAGGGAATGTCCGCGAGCGACGGGTACGGGACGAC
>DASWSI010000396.1:0-7581 GCA_036402715.1 Candidatus Limnocylindrales bacterium | reverse complement strand
CGCGGGTGGGGCCGGATTTCCCCCAAATTCCAGCCCGGCGCGAGTAATCGGGGAATTTCTTCTCGCCTGCGCGTCCCGGTGGCAGATCAGAGACAGTGCGGCGCGGAGCGTGCACGATCCGCGCCGACGACCGCTCAGGTTCCTGGATAACGCGCGCCGCAGTGGCATTTGAGAGGAAACCGGCGCTGGCCGGTACGGCGCGGCGGAGTTTCCGCCACGTGTTCACCACATGCGCACGGGGCGCCGGATCCTGCGCAAAATCTGGTCGTTTCGTCGCCGGGATTAGCCGACCGCGGCTACTCCGCGCGCGGAACCGCTGTCTCGTGCGAACCCAGTGAGCGGGTGGCGGAAACACCGAGCACGGCAGGCCGTAGCCGCGCGGGCGGCCCCGGAGCCGCCGCAGCCTCGGAACCCGCGCCCGCCACTCCCTCCAGCCGCGCGACGTCCCCGCGGTAGACTCCCGGCGGGCGAGTGGCGGAATGGCAGACGCGCCGGCCTTAGGAGCCGGTGCCGCGTGAGCGGCGTGTCGGTTCGACCCCGACCTCGCCTACCAGGCCCGTGCGCGAGCGCGGCGCACGAGCTCGGCGCACGAGCTCGGCGGCGACGGTGGCGAACACGACGTAGCCGCCCGGGACCACAGCGAGCAGTGGGAGCGTCTGCAGCCGGAAGGCGTCGGCATTTTCTGACGCCATCTGCGCAGCACACGCAGTCGAGACGACGATCCTGTGCGCACAGCCCGGCGTGTTCACGACGCCGGGCACGAGCAGGAGCAACGCAGCGACCGCGAGGCTCCACGCGAGCACGGCGAAAGCGAACAGCTTCACGGGCTGCACGCTCGCACGGCCCACCCGGCGACGGCAAGCCTGACGAATGACCGCCCGGCGGCCGTTCGGGCGCCTCCCGCCTATACTTGCCGTTCCATGAACGTGACCGCCACCCCCGCGCCGAAGAGCGCCATCAAGCTCGAGATCGAGCTCCCACCCGAGCGGCTCAGCCGCGCCGTCGACGATGCCGTCCGGCGCCTCAGCCGCCAGACCCGCGTCCCGGGGTTCCGCCCCGGGAAGGCGCCGCGGCCGGTCCTCGAGCGCGTTCTCGGGCCCGGAGTCGTCCTCGACGAAGCCGTCGAGCACCTCGTCCAGGACGCGTACCGCGAGGCGCTCATCGAGCAGTCGATCCTGCCGCTCGCGAACGCGGACGTCGAGGTCGTCCAGGCCGAGGAGGGCAAGCCGCTGCTCTTCACCGCGACGGTCCCGGTCCGTCCGGAGGTCCAGCTCGGTGACTACCGCAACTTCAACTTCGCGCCGGAGATCGAGCCCACGGACGACGCCAAGGTCGACAACGTCGTCGAGGAGCTGCGCGACCAGAACGGGACGCTGGCGCCGGTCGAGGATCGTGGCGCCCGGAGCGGCGACTACGCCGTGATCGCGTTCGAGGGAACGAAGGACGGCGCGCCGTTCGAGGGCGGCAGCTCGGAGAGGATGCCGCTCGTGCTCGGCCAGGAGCGGCTCATCCCGGGCTTCGAGTCGAATCTCGACGGGGTCAGGGTCGGCGAGTCGACGGACTTCGACATCACCTTCCCGGACGACTACGCGGAGCCGACGCTGGCCGGCCAGCAGGCCCACTTCCATGTCGACGTCAAGGAGCTCCGCGAGAAGGTGCTCCCCGAAGCCGATGACGCCTTTGCCCAGTCGATGGGGGACTTCGTCGACATCGTCGCGATGCGGGCGGAAATTCGCGAGAAGCTCAAGGAGAACGCGCTCGACAAGGCGCGCCACCAGTTCGCCGACAAGATCATCGACTACGCGGTCGCGAACTCGACCGTGGAGCTCCCGGACGTGCTCATCGACCAGGAGGTCGAGGTGATGCACGACGAGTTCCGCGCGTCGCTCGCGCGGCAGGGGATCACCGAGGACGCCTATCTGAAGGTCGTCGAGAAGTCGGAGGCGGACCTTCACGGCGAGTTCCGGCCCCGCGCCGAGCAGCGCGTCAAGGTCCTGCTCGTCCTGACGAAGATCGCCGAGGCCGAGGCCCTGGTCGTCCCCGAGGCGGACGTCGAGGCGGAGGTCGCCCGCGGCCGCGAGCGGTATGCCGGCGAGCCGAAGCTCCTCCGCTATTTCGAGTCCGAGCGCGGTCGCAACTTCATTCGGAGCACGTTGCGGCGGACGCTGGTTGTCGAGCGACTCGTCGACGACTGGCTGGCGGCGCATCCCGAGCACCCGCCGCTGCCGCACGTCGAGTCCGGGTCCGCCGGCGCGAGCGACTCGGCACGCGCGAACGCCGCCATCGACGCCACGGATCCGGGTACCGTCATCGCCGCCGACGCATCGGCGACTCAGCCCGAAGCCACTCAGCCCGAAGCCACCGAATCGAGCGACACCCCGACCGACGAGGGCGTCGCCGAGCCAGCACCCACCGCCTCCGCCGGCTGAGCCCGGCCGCCGACGCCGCCGACAGGGAGATCTACATGCTCGTCCCCATGGTCATCGAATCCTCCAGCCGGGGGGAGCGTGCCTACGACATCTACTCGCGCCTGCTTCGCGAGCGGATCATCTTCCTGGGCGACGCGATCGAGGACCACCTCGCGAACCTCGTCATCGCGCAGCTGCTGTTCCTCGAGTCCGAGGACCCGGAGAAGGACATCAGCCTCTACATCAACTCGCCCGGTGGCGTCGTGAACTCGGGGCTCGCGATCTACGACACGATGCAGTACCTGCGCGCACCGGTCAGCACGATCTGCATCGGCATGGCGGCGTCGATGGCGGCCGTCCTTCTCGCCGCCGGGGCGAAGGGCAAGCGCTACGCCCTGCCGAACAGCCGGATCATGATCCACCAGGGATCGGGCGGCTTCCGCGGCAACGCGCCGGACGCCGTGATCCAGATGAAGGAATGGGAGTTCCTCGTCCAGCGGAACAACGAGATCCTGGCGAACCACACCGGCAAGCCGCTCGAGCAGATCGTGCGCGACACGGACCGGGACTTTTTCATGTCTCCCGACGAGGCCAAGGACTATGGCATCATCGACGCGGTCTACACGCTCCCGGGCGAGTCGCTGATCGCCCAGGCGCACGACGCCGGCCTGAGCGGCGGCGAAGGGTCGTCCGTGACGGACCCGGCGACCGTGACCGAGGACGGACCCGCGCCGAAGAAGGCGAAGGAGTAACGGGCTCCAGGCAGATGACAGGACGGCATTCGTGACCACCAGCAGCAGCACCAAGGGCCCCAAGGTCCCGTATCGCTGCTCGTTCTGCGGCAAGAGCCAGGAGCAGGTCCGGAAGCTCATCGCCGGCCAGGGCGTCTACATCTGCGACGAGTGCATCAACCTCTGCCAGGAGATCATCGAAGAGGAGATGCTCGAGCAGCCGAAGACCCGGCCGCAGGCTGCCAAGCTCCCGAACCCCCGGCAGATCAAGTTCGCGCTCGACCAGTACGTCATCGCGCAGGACAAGGCCAAGAAGGTCCTCTCCGTGGCGGTGTACAACCACTACAAGCGGGTCAACGCCGGCCACACCGTCGATGACGTCGAGCTCCAGAAGTCGAACGTCCTGCTCGTCGGGCCCACGGGCTCCGGCAAGACGCTCCTTGCCCAGACGCTCGCGCGCGTCCTCGACGTCCCGTTCTGCATCGCGGATGCCACCTCGCTGACCGAAGCCGGCTACGTCGGCGAGGACGTCGAGAACATCCTTCTCCGGCTCATCCAGGCGGCGGACTTCGATGTCGCGCGGGCACAGCGCGGGATCATCTACATCGACGAGATCGACAAGATCGCGCGCAAGGCGGACAACCCGTCGATCACCCGCGACGTGTCCGGCGAGGGCGTCCAGCAAGCGCTCCTGAAGATCCTCGAGGGCACGGTCGCGAACGTGCCGCCACAGGGCGGCCGGAAGCATCCCCACCAGGACTTCATCCAGATCGACACGACGAACGTCCTGTTCATCTGCGGCGGCGCCTTCGACGGCCTCGAGAAGATCGTCGAGGAGCGGGTCGGGAGGCGGTCGATCGGGTTCGGCTCGGACGGCGCGATCAGCAGCGCGGACAAGGGCCGGATCCTCGAGAAGCTCATGCCGGAGGACCTGCTGAAGTTCGGGCTCATCCCGGAGTTCATCGGCCGGCTGCCGGTCATGGTCACGCTGTCGGCGCTGACGGCGGACGACCTCGTCCGGGTGCTGACGGAGCCGAAGAACGCCGTGACCCGGCAGTTCCAGAAGTTCCTCGCCCTCGACAAGGTCGAGCTCGCGTTCACCGAAGGGGCGCTTCGCGCCGCGGCGGACGTCGCCCTCGTCCGAAAGACCGGCGCTCGTGCCCTCCGCTCGATCGTCGAGGAGGCGCTCCTCGAGGTGATGTACGACATCCCGGAGCGGACGGAGATCCGCAAATGCATCATCACCGAGGACACGATCCGCAACGGCAGGCTGCCGCTCCTGCTGACGAAGACGGACGTCGACAAGGGCGTCGACGAGACGAACTACGAGGAGTGGCTCGCCGAGCGCGGAGAGAGCGCATAGCAGGCGCCTGAGGCGCGGCGATGACCATCCCGCCGCGCACCGACGACCGGCGGTCCCGGCGTCCTCCGTTCCTCCTCCCGACTCCGTCTCTCCGGGCCGCCACGCGCGCCTACCTCGCCGCGTGCGTCGTTCTTCTCCTCGAGACGATCTACTGGCTGCCGCAGCCGTGCACCGGTGGCGGTGTCTGCGCACCTGTCGTCGGGGCATACACGGCGGTCGGGCTGGTGCCGCTCGCGGTCTCGATCGCCGTGTGGCGATTCGTTGGTCGCGCGTCGGGGGCCGTCGTCATCGCGACCCTGATCGTCGGTGTCACGGCCCCGCTGCTCCCGTCGCTTCTCGTCGCCGGCAACGTCATCGCACTGGCGCTCGCGGCCGTTCCGTTCCTGCTCGCGTTCGGGATCACGGGCGCGGCCGGCGACCTTCTGCCGCACCTCGGGGAGCGGATCGGGACGGTGGTCGTGCTCGCCGGGATGGCCGGCTGGCTCACGACGGACGGCGGCCTCGTGTTCGCGCTCGTCCCGATCATCGTCGCGGTGCTCGTCGCGCTCGGCGTCCTTCGTGCGGCGCCGCGCCCCGCCCCGTTGCTCGAAACGGACTGATGCGCGGCGTCCCGGCCTCGATCGCCGCCGCCGGAATCCTCGCGCTCGGGCTCGCGCTTGCGGGCTGCGTGCCCGCCGCGGATGCCGGCAAGCTCGCGCCGACACTCTCGATGGTCGCCGTGCGTGGCGGCGAGGTCGCCATCCAGGACGGCATCCCCGTGCCGACGTTCGCGTACCAGCCGCGGGGTCGTGTCGAGCTCGACGGCGCGTGGCGGGTCGAACGCCGAACGTTCGATTCGAACCTCTCGCTGACGCCGCGGTCGTCGTCCCTCGACCGGATCACCGCGGATGCGGGCGGCCGGCAGCTGCCGCAGTTCGACGACTCAGCGTGGGGCACGGTCGACGTCCCGGGATCGCTCAACCCGCCGCCGGATCGTCGCGAGACGGGGGCGTGGTACCGCCGCAACGTCACGCTTCCGGCGGGGTTCGCGGGCCGGACGATCCTCCTCCGCTTCGGTGCCGCGAACTACATCGCGGATGTCTGGCTCAACGGCGTCTGGCTCGGCTACCACGAGGGCGGGACGACGCCGTTCGCGTTCGACGCATCCGCGGCCTCGCGGCCCGGCGAGCCGAACGTCCTCGCGGTTCGCGTCGACAACCCGCCTTGGGGGACGCGGAACGACATCGTTCCGTGGGGCCTCGCCGACTGGTGGAACTTCGGCGGCCTGACGCGCCCGGTGTGGTTCGAGGCCAGCGATCCCGTGCACGCCGTGCGCGCGGACGTCGTGCCGCATCTCGATGGCGCGGACGTGTCCGTCGTCGTGGAGAACAGCGGCTCGACGCCGGCGGATGCGCAGGTCAGCCTCGAGGTCCTCCCGGCGCGTGTCACGACGGCGAACCTCCTCTCGCCCGACCCACGGTCGCTGCTCCTCGGCGGGGGACCGATCGCCCGCCAGGACCTTCCGGCCGAAACGCTCGCCCGCGCCGACGTCGTCCGTCTCGACTCCGCGTTCCTCATCGCGGACGCCGCGACGTGGACGCCACTGTCACCGTCGCTGTACGTCCTTCGCGTGACAGTCACGGTCGGTGGCGCGGTCGTCGACACCCTCCTCGAGACATTCGGCCTCCGCCAGGTCGCGGTCGATCCCGACGGACCGAGCGTCGTCCTCAACGGCCAGCGGGTCGCGTTCCCCGGAGCGGCGGTCCACGACCAGATCCTCACTCCGACGCCCGGCGGCGGCGTCACCGGCCACATTCCGACGCCGGTCGAGATCCGCGATGAGCTGCGTGCTGCGCAGACGACGGGCGCTCGTCTCATCCGGACGGGCCACACGCCGGCGAACCCCGCGCTCCTCGACCTCGCGGACCGCCTCGGGTTCGCCGTCTGGGAGGAGATCCCGCTCTATCACTACACGCCGCAGACGTTCGCCATCGCGATGGGCCGCGGGATCCCGCAGCAGATGCTCCGCGAGATGGCGCTGCGCGACATGAACCGGCCGTCCGTGCTGTTCCACGGGCTGGCGAACGAATCGACCGGCGAGGACCAGCGGACCCGCGCGCTCCAGCAGCTCCACGACATCGATCGCGCGATCGACGGTACGCGGCTGACTGGCCAGGCGGCGTATGGCTTCACGCCGGACGACCCGACGAGCAGCCCGCTCGACGTCGCGGGCTACACGTTCTACCACGGCGTCTTCTACGGCACGGACCCGCGGGCGGACACGGAGGCCGCGCTCGAGCTCGCGCACGAGACGTATCCGAAGAAGCCGGTCGTCGTCCTCGAGTTCGGGCGCTGGGCGGACGGTCCCGGCGGCCCCGCCGCACAGCGCCGCATCTTCACGGAGACGGCGGGGCCGCTCCTCGCCAACCGATCGACCCTCGACGGCGGGTTCGTGTCCGCCGCGGTGTGGTGGACGCTCGAGGACTACGCGACGCTGCGCCCGAACATCGCCATCGAGCATTTCGGCCTGTTCGCGGAGGACGGAGCCGCGCGACCCGTCGCCGACGCGATCCGAACGGCATTCGGGTCGCTGTCGACGGGTCTCGACGCGCCGCCGCGCCCGCCGACCGTCGCCGGTGGGCGCCCGGTCGCGACGTCGTCGGCGCCGTCGGGCCCCGTGCTCCTCGGGTACCTCGCGTACGGCCTGGCGGGTGCGCTCGCGACGCTCGGCGCGGCGTTCTTCCTGCTCGTTCGCCGCGGCGGCCGGGGACGCGGCCACTCGACGCCATCTGCGGACACCGGCCTGTGAACCGGCCCTTCGCCCGGCGCCGCGTGATGAGCGGGCGGCGGCTCGGCGATCCTGTGGAGATTCACGGCGACCCGAATGCGCGTGCCGTCCGCGGCCGGCTCGCCGCCGTCTCCGTCCGGGCGTCGGTCGGTGCCGGAGCATGGGTGGGATTCGCGCTCGGACTGGTCCTCGGTGCGCTCATCGGCGGCGCGGTCGTCTGGTTCGCGGGCGCGGTCCTCGACTGGCAGCGCGACCTGGCGTTCACGTTCGGTGTCGCGCGGCGCCTTCTCCCGTTCGGCGACCAGCTCGGGC
>DASWSI010000395.1:0-5013 GCA_036402715.1 Candidatus Limnocylindrales bacterium | reverse complement strand
TGACGTGGAGACCGACCGGATGGACGAGCCGGCAACCGAAGCGGCTGCGGCCGCGGAGCCAGGCACGCTGGCGGGCCCCGAAGCGAACGGGCACGGCGCCACGCCCGACCACATCGTCGATCCCGTGACGGAGGCGCAGGTTGAGGCGGCGGCGTCTGGCGAAGCGGGCGTCGACGACGCGGCCGCGCCGTCAGCGGCGGAGGGCCCCGGGCTCGCCGAACCCGCCGAGGCTCCGCCGGAACCTCCGGTCGCGGAGTCCGCGGAACCCGAGGAGGTTCGCGCGGAACTTGCCGTCGCCGAACCGGTGGAACCCGCCGACGCCGAACGGGCGGCCGCCGCGGCGGTGAATGCCACGCCCGCGAGCGCCGACACGGACGCCGAGCCCGCCACCGAGCCGCCACCTGACGCGCCACTCCCCGCACCCGCCGAACCCGTCGGCCCCCGGACGGTCGGCCGCCACATCGCCGAAGTTCTCCGCGCCGCGGGCGTTCGATATGCATTCACGGTCCCGGGCGAGAGCTTCCTCGGGCTGCTCGACGGCCTCGCGGCAGCCGGGATCCGGATCGTCGCGACCCGGCACGAAGGGGCGGCGGGATTCATGGCGGAGGCGCACGGCCTCCTGACCGGACGGCCCGCGGCGTGTCTCGCGACGCGCGCGGTCGGGGCGGCGAATCTCGCGATCGGCATCCACACCGCGCGCCAGAACTCGACGCCGATGTTCGTCCTCGTCGGTCAGGTGGAATCCGGATTCCGCGGGCGAGAGGCGTTCCAGGAGGTCGACCAGGTCGAGTCCTTCGGGCGGATCGCGAAGTGGGCCGCCGAGCCCGCGACCGCGGCGGACGTTCCCGGCGTGATGCGCGAGGCCGTGGCGCAGGCCCTCGGCGGCCGGCCCGGCCCCGTACTCCTCTCACTGCCCGAGAACCTCCTCGACGAGACCCTCGACGGAAGCGAGCGGGCAGACGCCGCTCGGCCCCCGTCACCCCGGGCGGACCTGCCCGAGACCCGCGCCGTCCTCAACCTGCTCGCGTCGGCGAGACGACCCGTCATCGTCGCCGGTGGCGGTGTCCTCCGCGCCCGGACCTCGAGCGATCTCACCCGCTTCGCGGAGCTCCTCGACGTTCCCGTCGTCGCCGCGTGGCGCCGCGCGGATGTGATCTCGAACGACCATCCGCTCTACCTCGGCATGGCGGGCTACGGAGCGCCGGGCGTCGTCCGCGAACGGCTGGAACAGGCGGACGCGATGCTCGTCATCGGCTGCCGGCTGAACGAGATCACGACGTTCGGGTACCGGATTCCTGCCGCCGGGACGCGGTGGGCACACGTCGACCTGGCGCCACGCGAGTCCGCGAACGGGCTCCCCGCACCGGACATGGCGATCACCTCCGATGCGCGGGCGTTCCTCCGGGCGGCGGTCCAGCGCCTCCGTGCCGGCGTCCTCCTCGCCGAGCCGGCGGACGCGCGACGCGAGGCCAACGCGACGGACCGAGCCGCGTGGGAGTCTGCAAGTGTCGTCGACGCGACGGACTGGACGGGTCCCGGCGTCCATCCCGGTCGGACGATCGCCACCCTTCGCCGCGTCCTCCCCGACGACGCGATCGTCACGACGGACGCCGGCAACTTCGGTGGCTGGGCTGCCCGCGGCTTCCGGTTCCGCCGCCCGGGAACGTTCCTCGGTCCCACGTCCGGCGCGATGGGATACGGCGTTCCGGCGGCGATCGCGGCGGCGCTCGTCCATCGCGACCGGGCCGTCGTCGCGCTGGTCGGCGACGGTGGCCTCGGGATGTCGATGGCGGAGCTCGAGACCGCCGTCCGGGAGAAGGCACGGATCATCGTCGTCGCGTTCGACAACGAGCGGTACGGGACGATCCGGATGCACCAGGATCGCCGGCCCGGGGAGCCGACGGCGACGGACCTCGGGCCGATCGATTTCGCCGCGGTCGCGCGAGCCTGTGGGGCGCGCGGGGTGCGCGTCGACGCCGACACGGCATTCGAGCCGGCACTCCGGCAGGCCCTTGCCGCGGATCGGCCGACGGTCATCCATCTCGCGCTCGATCGGCGCTGGGTGTCCGTCGACCAGCCGGCCGTCGGCTGACCGTGCGCGAGACGTACCACCTCGTCCCGCGGGCGATCTGGGAGGCTCGCGATCCGGAAGCACCGTACGAGGCGGAATCGCTGACCACGGAAGGCTTCGTCCACTGCACGGACGGGAAGGACGAGCTCATCGTCGTCGCCAACCGCTACTACGCGACGGACCCGCGCCCATTCCTCGCCGTGACCCTCGACCTCGACCGGGTCGTCAGCCCGTGGCGGTTCGACGTGCCCGGCAGCCCGTATCCGCACATTTACGGTCCCATCGCCGCCGCGGCGGTCATTGCGGTCGCGCCGCTCGAGCGAGACCGAGACGGCCGTTTCATGCGGCTCGCGGCGCCTGAAACGGCGGCCTCCGACGTCGCCGCACGCCGCTCCGGGCGCGGAGCGCGAGCCCGCCCGTCGACTCGGGCGCGAGGAACGCCGCTCGTTGACCTCCCGGCTTCGCCTCGCCCTCGTCGGCACCGGGTGGATCACGGGCCTGCACCTGCGGGCGCTGGACCGACTCGACCGGACGACGCTCGTCGGCGTCGCCTCGCGGTCCGCCGATCGCGCCGCCGCGACCGCGGCGCGTTGGGGCGGCGGCAGCTCCTTCGACGACGTCGGGCGAATGCTCGACGAAACCCGGCCGGACGTCCTCTTCGTCTGCCAGCCGCCACACCTGGCCGCGGCCGCGTGCGAGAGCGCCATCGAGCGCGGCATTCCCTTCCTGACAGAGAAGCCGCTCGCCGCGACGGCCGCAGACGCAGAACGCGTCGGCGCGATGCTCGACGGCCGCGACCTCGTGGTCGCCGTCGGCTACAACTGGCGCGGCCTCGACTTCCTGCCACTCCTTCGCGAGCAATTCGCGGCTCGGCCGCCACTGCTCGTGAACGCTCGCTGGTCAGGCGGGATGCCACCGCCGCCGTGGTGGCGCCACGTTCGCGAGAGCGGCGGCCAGGTCGTCGAGCAGGCGACGCACCTGTACGACATCGCGCGGCACCTCGTCGGGGAGGCGTCCGTCGTCGCGGCCGCGTCGGCCGGCGGTCCACGACCGCGTCATCCCGACGCGGATGTCGATCTCGTCGCCGGAGCAATCGTCCGGTTCGACGGCGGCGCCGTCGGGACGTTCTCGAACACCTCGATCGCGCCGTCGGACGAGATCGACATCGAGTTCGTCTCGGACGGGGGCCGCGCCACGATCGCGATGCACCCGGGCGCCGATGGGCCGGCGTGGACGCTGACGCTCGACGACGGGCGCGGGGAGCGGACGATCGAGACGCGCCGCGACAGCTACGAGGTCCAGGCCGAGGCATTCCTCGACGCGGTCGTTGCCGGCGATCCACGGCGCGTCCTGTCGACGTACGGCGATGCGCTCGTGACGGATCGCCTGACCCGGGCCGTCGTCGCCGCCGCCGGATCGGCGGGCTGAGCGCGGCCGGCTGACCGCAGGGCGGGCGCGGCCTACGCCGCGCCGGCTCCCGCCGCGCGACGTGCCTGCGACCGCGCGACGAGCAGCGCGGCGACGGACGCGAAGCCGAGGACCGCGGTCCCGAGCATCGCGGCCGTGAGCCCCACCGCGACGGACAGGAACCCCATGACGGGCGGGTAGACGACCGAGCCCGCCACGGACGTCGCGCCGAGGAATCCGCTCACGGCCGCCGATCGGTCCGGGTACCGCTCGCCGCCGATCGCCATGATCATCGGGTAGATCGGTCCGTAGGCGAAGCCGACGAACGCGAACAGGGCGATCGACAGCGGCAGGGACGGCACGAAGACCGCCGCGACGACGGCGACCGATGACGCGACCGCGAACGCGATCGTGAAATGGACATGGTCGAACCTGTCGGCAATCCTCGCCGAGACGAGCCGGCCGAGCGTCAACCCGCCCCAGAACAGCGACAGCGCGGCCGTCGCCACCGCGAGCGGCGCGGGATCGAGGAACCGGACGAGCCAGTTGGACACGCCCACCTCGGCCGCGACGTAGCAGCCGATCGCGAGGGCGAGGGCAAGCAGGGGCAGGACGACGGGGACGCGGACGCCGCCCACCGCGTCGCCGACCGCGGCTCGGTGACGACGCCCGGACGGGACCTCGACGAGCACGAACAGGGCCGTCAGCGGCAGCATCGCGACGCCACTGCCAAGGAGCACCTGCTGCCAGCTGAAGCCCGCGTCGACGAGGAAGCCGACCGCCAGCGGCGAGGCGAGCGCACCGAGCGCGAAGAAGAGGTGGACGATGTTCAGCGCGCGGCCCCGAGCGTCGGGATAGAGGTCGAGGAACATCCCGTTCACGCCGGCGTCGATCGCGCCGGACCCGAGCCCTCGCGGGACGGCGGCAACGAGGAACACCGTCCACGACGGAATGACCTGGGCCACGAGCCCGAGACCCGCGAGCAGCGCGCCGAGCGCAAGGACCCCGCGCCGGCCGATTCGCTCGGTGATGATTCCGCCGACGAGCGACCCTGCGACGTACGCGACGGCGTTGACGAAGTAGAAGACGCCGATGCCCGCGTCCGACTGCCCGAACGAGCGCTCGACCTCGCGGATGAGCGACGGCACGAGGAGGCTCGTCCAGCCGATGGCGAGGAACGCGACACAGCCGACGATGCCGGCGGCGGCTCGGCGCCCGAAGACGCTCGTCATGCGATCGATGCCGGCCGGTCAGGCCGCGGCGTCGGTGGCCGTGGTCGACCGCGTCGGGTAGAGCTCCCGGAAGACGACATTGAGCGCCGCCGCGATCGGCACCCCGAGAAGCCCGCCGAGGATGCCGTACGCGCTGAGCCCGACGAGGACGGCGAAGATCGTGACCACCGGGTGCAGGTGGACCGCGCGTCCGATGACGACGGGCATGACGACCTGGTCCTCGATCTGCCGGAGCACGAAGTAGAAGACGATGACGATGGCCGCGACGCCCGTGCCGCCGCTGGCGAATGCGTCCGTCCCGGC
>DASWSI010000394.1:0-3261 GCA_036402715.1 Candidatus Limnocylindrales bacterium | reverse complement strand
ATCCTCAACGTGCCGCGCACGATTGTCGAAGGGATCAGCGCGAGTGCCGGCGCGGTCACCGGGCTCGGGCCGCTGCTGGGAATCATCCCGGCGCTCGCGCTGTTCATCGTCGCGGCCCGACGCGCGGTCGCTCGTCGGTTGAGCGTTCGCGCGGCAGCGTGCCTGTTGGGGATCATGGCGCTCTACGCGCTCGTCGGGCTCGCCCGCGCCGCCCAGGCGGGTGGCTCCGGCGACGCGCCACGGCTGACGTACTTCTCGGCGCCGCTGCTGCTCGTCGCGGCCGCGGCGATGATCGGCCGGCCTGCATGGCCCCCGCACGAGGGATACGGCCGCCCGGTGGCCGTCGCGGCAGTCGTGGCAATCCTCGCGGTGACGGCCGCCTGGAACCTGCTGCTGCTCGCGACGGGCCGCCAGCTGTTCGTCGAGCGCGCCGACATCACGCGCGCGCTCATGACCGTCGAGCTCTCACCCGCGTACCGGGGAATGTTCGACCGGGCTCACGACCTCGGGATCATGCCGTCCGCCGACTCGCTCGAACGGATCGTCGCCCGCTACGGGTCGCCGTTGCGGGACGCGCTCGCGACGGTGCCGCCCGTGTCACCCGAGGCGCTCGCGAAAGCCGAGGCCTACATCCTGCGCGGCGGGCCGATCCCGGTTCCCTGATCCGCGGCGCTCGCGGCGAGTATCCGGTGGGCCGCTCAGCGTCCGACGACCGACCCCCGAAGCCGCCGATGCGCGACGCCACCGAAGGCGACCCGGTACCAGTGCAGGTAGTGCGGGAGCCATTTCCGGAGCTTGAAGTTGCTCTGTCCGGCCGTGCGGTCGCGCCACGTCGTCGGCACCTCGGCGACTCGACGCCGGGCGCGCGTCGCCTTGACGGTCAGCTCGAGCGCGAGCTCGAAGCCCGCGGTGCTCTCGATCGCGGTCGCGTCGAGGAAGCGTCGGCTGTAGAGCTTGAAGTTGTTCGTCGGGTCGTGCGTCTGGACTCCGGCCAGCCAGTGGAGGCTCAGGCCGGCGGCCCGACTCATCGTCCGCTTCAGCAGCGGACCACCGATCTGCTGCCCGCCCGGCATGTACCGCGAAGCGGCAACGACGTCGGCACCCGCGATCGCGAGCTCGACCATGCGGTCCACGATTTCGGGCTCGTCCGACCCGTCCGCCATCGAGATCAGGACGTACGGGGCGGTCGTCGCCGCGATCCCGGCCTTCATCGCGTTCAGGACACCGCGCCCGAGATCGTTCCGAACGCCGCGGAGCCCAGGGATCTCCGCGCCGAGGCGGGCGACGACCGGGACCGTCGTGTCCTCGTCAAAGTCGTAGACGACGACGATCTCGTGGGGCGTCCTCACGCCCGCCGCGAGCGCGCGCAGGACGGGCTCGACCGCCGCTCCCTCGTTGTACACGGGCAGGACGATCGACAGCGTGGGGACGGTGACCCGCTTGCGTGTCATGCGAGCTCCCTCTCGACGTGGCGGAACGCCGCGGACGGCGCCCGGCGGGATCGTAGCGGGTGCGTCATACCCCGACGATGGGACCTTCGGCCAATCGGTCGGGCACCTCGCCCGTCGCAATGCGAGGCGGTAGCGTTCGGTCGGCATGGGAAACGAGCTGTCCGGGAACGTCCGCCGCCTGATCCCGATCGCGTTCGCGGTCGGCGGCTATTCGGTTGCCACGGCGTTCCTCGTCGTCGGCTTCAGCAACGGGCAATGGCCGTTCCCGGGCGGTGACGTCGTCGACTTCTACGCCCGGGCCGGCGATGCGCTTCGCGCCGGGACGCAGGTCTACATCCCGGGCTTCCTGTACGGCCCGCCGTGGGCGGTCGCGTTCGCCGCGGTCTCGTGGGCCGGACCCGCGGCGATCCACGCGATCGTGCTCGTGCTCGATGCGGTCGCCCTGTGGACGATCGCCGGCCGCGACTTCCGCCGCCTCGGCTACCTCCTCTGGTTCCCGCTCATCCCCTTCGAGCTGGCTGCGGGGCAGCTCAACCTCCTCATCGCCGCGGCGATCGTGGCCGCGCAGCGGGGAACGGCGTGGCCACTCGCCGCGATGTCGCTGGCGAAGGTCTGGCCGGTGCTCGCGCTCCCCCGCCGGCTCTGGCGCCCATTCCTCATCGCCCTGGTCGCGATCGCCGCGATCTCGCTGCCCTGGCTACCGCTCTGGCCGCAGTGGATCAGCGCGCTCGTCGAGACGTCCGGTCACCCGCTCGGACCGGTCGTGCCGGTTCCGTTCCTCGTTCGGGCGGTGTTCGTCGTTGGGCTCCTCGCCGTGCGCCGGCCGTGGGCCACGGCGCTCGGGACGGCGATCTCGAGCCCCGGCCTCTACTGGGGCCAGCTCGTCGTGCTCGTCGCTCCCGTCGGGCTGTGGCTCGGGAGGAACGACGCACCGCGGAGGCCGGCCGCCGAGACCGATTCGGGCCTCTCGCCGGCGCGCCCCGCGACCGTCGTATCCGGGCCGGCGTAGCGCTCAGCGAACTCGCCGCGACTCGGGCCGCTGGCGTCCCGCGCGAGCGAACGATCAGCGAGGGTCGACGACCGGAGCGCCGCTCGCTTGTGCGGACGCGGCCGCGTCGGTCAATCCGCGTGCACCGAGGCCGCGTCTGAGGAGCGCGAGCGCACCGATCGACGCGACGGGCACGGTCGAGCAGACGTGGGCGTGAACCGCGAGCGCGAGCGCGTCGCCGGACGGCACCCCGAGCGCCGCCGCGGCGGCGACCGCGGCCGCCTCGAACGTGCCGATGTATCCCGGCGACGACGGGACGGCCGTGCCGAGGACGGTCACCGCCGCGACGAGGAACGCCGCGGCGAGCGAGAGGCCGATCCCGAGCGCGGACGCGACGAGCCAGAACAGCAACGCGTCTCCGAGCCACGCCGCGAGGCTGATGCCGACGGCCAGCGCGAGCGCGGATCGGGGGATCCCGGCAACCGCGGACGCGATCGTGAGCCCCGCGCCGCCACCGATCGTCGCCGCGCGCCTGAGCGGTCCGCGCTGCGCCGCGCGCAGCTTCGTCGCCGCAATGCCACCGCCGACGACGAGGACGCCAAGGACGACCATCGCGATGACGGCAACACCGGCCGCCAACCGGGCCATCCACTCGGGAGCGATCGCGGCGGCGACGACGCCGGCCAGCGCTGCGAGCGTCAGCGTGTCGAGGATCCGCTCGACGAGCACGGTCCCGAGAACCGCGGCCACCGGAAGCCCCTCGGCGCGACCAAGAACCGCCGCCCTGATGGCCTCGCCGAGCCGAGCCGGCAGGACCGCGTT
>DASWSI010000393.1:0-1605 GCA_036402715.1 Candidatus Limnocylindrales bacterium | reverse complement strand
CGCCGTAAGCCCCGCGCTTCGTGAGGACAGGTCGTCGCGACACGTCGATATGCATGCGACGTGCATACGAAAAAGGGGCTTGCTCCGCTCGCGTGCGTGCGCGAAACGTGTCGATGCGTTCGGGAGCACGCGGCGACGGATCCGGCCGGCGCCGGCCGCCGGCCGCGCGCCGCCGCTACCAGGCGGTCGAGGTGGCGGCTTCGGCGATCCCCTGCGACTCGAGCCAGCGCTCGGCGTCGATCGCGGCCTTGCAGCCGTCCGCGGCCGCGGTCACGGCCTGGCGATAGCGATGGTCGTGGACGTCGCCCGCGATGAAGACGCCGTCGATCTTCGAGCCGGTCTCGTTGGTGACCTTGAGGTAGCCCATCTCGTCCACGTCGAGCCAGTCGCGGAAGGCCTCGGTGTTCGGGCGGTAGCCGATCGCGATGAACAGCCCGTCCATCGGGACTTCCCGGACGTCGCCGGTCGCGGTGTCGCGGAGTCGCAGCCCCTCGACGCGGGCATCGCCGATGACGTGGTCGACCTCCGTGTTCGGGTGCAGCTCGATCTTCGGGTTCGCGCGGGCGCGGTCGATCATGATCTTGCTGGCGCGGAACGAGTCGCGCCGATGAAGGAGGTGGACCTTCGTCGCGAAGCGCGTGAGGAAGGTGGCCTCCTCGAACGCGGTGTCGCCGCCACCGACGACGGCGATCTCGCGGTCGCGGAAGAAGAACCCGTCGCAGGTCGCGCACGCCGAGACGCCGCGGCCGCGGAGGCGCGTTTCGCTTTCGAGGCCGAGCCAGAGCGCCGACGCCCCGGTCGCGACGACGACCGAGTCCGCCCGGTATTCGGTGCCGCGCGCCCAGATCCGGAAGGGACGGGCCGAGAAGTCGACGCGATCGATGTCGACGTCGACGATCTGCGCCCCGAACCGCTCCGCCTGCTCGCGGAACTTCGCCATCAGGTCCGGGCCTTCGATCCCGTTCGGGAAGCCGGGGTAGTTCTCGACGTCGCTCGTGATCATCAGCTGGCCGCCGGGCGCGGAGCCGGCGAGGACGATCGGCTCGAGGTTCGCACGCGCGGCATAGATCGCGGCGGTGAGGCCGGCCGGCCCTGAGCCGACGATGAGGAGCTTCGTTTCCGTTCGGCCAGACTCGGCCGGGATGCTGTCCGGGCCACCGGGTGCCGTGGTCGTCGCCTCGGCGAAGCTGATCGGCAGCGTCTCGAGAGCGCCAGCCGGCGAATCAGCCGAGAAGTCGATCATCAGGCCGCCGAAGAGCGGCGCAGTGCCGGACGGTGCGGCCGTCGCGGGCGACGCGCCATTCGTGCGCTCGGCCGCGTGGCCGTCGTCGTTCATCGTCTGGTCGGGTCGATCCGTGGTGCCCATCTCTCGGGTGTCATCGTACCACGCCTCCGATACCCCACGGGAGTATCGCGGCAGACGAGGGTCGGGCACGCGAGCCCGCTCGGCGGCCGTGCGGCCGTCAGAGGTCCCGGAGCTTCGGGATGACGTCGCGACCGATCGTCTCGAGGTTGGCGACGTCCTCGACGTTCCGGACGCTGACGATGACGTGCTGCGCCCCAGCGTCGCCGAGCTCGCCGAAGCGGTCGACGATCGCGGCCGGC
>DASWSI010000392.1:0-2375 GCA_036402715.1 Candidatus Limnocylindrales bacterium | reverse complement strand
CGTGATCGACGCGCCGTATGACATCACGTTCCTGAACGCTCCGGCCGTCATCCTGGCCGCCATCGCCGGCGTGTGGCTCATCGCGCGGCGACGCCTGTCCGAGGGGCTCTTCGTCCTGGGCCACGGGCTGCTGTCGCCGCTCACGGGCGGGACGCTCATCAGCTCGGTCCGCTACACCGCCGTCGCGTTTCCGCTCCATGTCCTGCTCGCCGAGGACCGCGCCCTCCGTCGGTTCCGGCTGGCGCTGCTCATCGCGTTCGCCGTGACGCTCGCCCTCGTCGGGGCCTGGCTCGTGATCGGATCCCGTGCCGTGGTGGCGTGACGCGGGCGCCGTACGTGGCTCGCGCCGGTTCGCGACGCGGCCGAGGTGCCGTTGCGCACGTCGCGCCGCCGCGGGCTGAGCGGCCACGGCTGCCTGACCGGGTCGTCCCCGCGGCGTAGGATCGGCTCCATGCCTCGTGCGCACGGCGACTCGCTTCAGGTGTCGCTCCTCCGCGGGATCAACGTCGGCGGGGCGAACCGGATCGGCATGGCCCCGCTCCGCGCGCTCTACGAATCGGCGGGCTGTCGCGACGTCGTGACGCACCTCCAGAGTGGCAACGTCGTGTTGCGCGACGAGCGATCGCCGAATGTCGTTTCGGAGGCGATCGAAGCGGCGATCCGCCGCGAGCTCGGGCTGACGATTCGCGTCCTCGGGCGGACGCACACGGAGCTCCGCAAGGCGATCGAAGCAGATCCATTCCCGGCTGCCGACCGGGGCCACCGGCACGTCGTCTTCCTGTCCGGCGAGCCGAAGGCCGGCACGGACGCCCGACTCGCCGAGGCGGCCACGGGCAACGAGGCGGCCGTCCTGGTCGGCCGCGAAGTCCACCTCCTCCTGCCGGACGGAATGGGGCGGACGAAGCTGTCGCAGGCCCTGGTCGAGCGACGACTCGGTGTCGTCGCGACCGCCCGAAACTGGAGAACCGTGACGCGGCTGCTCGAGCTGTCCGCGCCCGACGCTGCCTCCTGAGGGCGCCCTGCGTGAGCACCCGCGGTCAGCAGCTGACGTGCTCCGGCGCGACCTCGCGTGCTTCGGCCGCCTTCTTCTCGCCTCGCTGGCGTCGCGCCGCGATCCACGCCTCGCGGTACGGCCGGAGCCGCCCGACGAGCGTGTCGGCGACGATGAGGTTGTAGACCCACTCGCGATCCGCTGGCACGACGTGCCACGGCGCCTCCGGCGTCGCTGTCGCGTTCATCGTCGTCTCGTACGCGGCCATGTACGCGTCCCAGGCGTCGCGCGCGATCCAGTCCCGCGCCGAGATCTTCCACGCGGTATCCGGCTCGTGCATCCGCTGGCTCAGCCGTCGCTCCTGCTCCTCGCGGCTGACGTGGAGGAAGAACTTGACGACGATCGTTCCACCGTGGCGGAGCATCCGCTCGAACGCGCGCACGTCCTCCGCCCGCTCGGCGCTCTGTTCACGTGTTGTCGTGCCTTCGACCTCCGGCAGGACGAGCTGTTCGTAGTACGACCGATCGAAGATGACGAGCTCGCCTCGCGCCGGCGTCGCGGCGTGGGCTCGCCAGAGGAAGTCGTGCGCCTCCTCCTCGTCCGTCATCGGCTTGAAGTGGCGGACGCGGATCGCCTCCGGCGTCGCGGCCGCGAACACGGTCCGGATCGTCACGTCCTTGCCGGCCGCATCCATGCCCTGGAGGACGACGAGGACGCCGTTCGACTCGGCGGCGAACATCAGCTCCTGCAGCTCACGGAGCTCCGCGGCGAGCGGCCCGAGGCGCCGCTCCGCGTCGGCGCGGGTGATGCCGCCGTCCGTCGCGGGATCGACGTCGCCGAGCGGGACGTGGCGGTTGCCGTCGATGATCGTCGCGCCAGGCATCGCTCCTCCGGATTCGCTTCGCATCGTCGCAGCCGACGCTACGAGTCGCGGCGCCAACCGCTGCGCTGGCTCCGCCGCGGAACCGTTTCGGGCGCGCTGCAACGCGGGTCGCGGACCCCCTTCTCGATACACTCCCTCGATGGCGGATGATCCTGCGGAGCACGAAACGGAGGCTGGGCACGTTCGGCCGGCGACGCCGGCGGAGGCGGTCGATGCGCGCGGCATGCACGCCGCGAACCGGGCGGCATGGGACGAGGCGGCCGAGCGCTACGAGGGCTGGCTCGCCGAGGCGATCGAGCTCATCGGAGCGGGCGGGACGAACCTCTTCCCGGTCGAGATCGAGCTGATCGGCGATCTGCGCGGCTGTCGCCGCGCCATCCACCTCCAGTGCGCGGGCGGCCGTGACACGCTGTCGCTCTGGCGCCTCGGCGCCGCGGAGGTCGTCGGCGTGGACTTCAGCCCGCGGATGCTCGACCTCGCGGCGCGCCTCACGGCGGCAAC
>DASWSI010000391.1:0-4482 GCA_036402715.1 Candidatus Limnocylindrales bacterium | reverse complement strand
TCTCCGGAGTTCCTCGGCCCGGCCAGCGACGGCCGCGCGAAATCAGGTCACGGCCGGGCGATGATACCGACGTGACCTCCCGGACGATCCTCCACGTCGACCTCGATGCGTTCTTCGCTGCCGTTGAGCAACGCGATCGGCCGGAGCTCCGCGGCCGGCCGGTGATCGTGGGTGGCGGCGGACCGGGCGATCGCGGCGTCGTGAGCGCCGCGAGCTACGAGGCGCGGCGGTTCGGGGTCCACTCGGCAATGCCGCTCCGCCAGGCGGCGCGACTCTGCCCGGACGGCGTCTTTCTCCCCGTCGACGGCGCGAAGTACCTCGCGGCGAGCCGAGACGTGATGGCGATCCTCCGGCGGTTCACCCCGGTCGTCGAGCCGATCTCGATCGACGAGGCGTTCCTCGACGTGACGGGCTCGGCGGCGCTGTTCGGCGATGGCGAGGCGATCGGCCGGCAGATCAAGACCGCCGTGACCGCGGACACGCAGCTGACGGCGTCGGTCGGCGTCGCCGCCACGAAGCTCGTCGCCAAGATCGCATCGGATCTCCGGAAGCCGGACGGTCTCGTCGTGGTCACTCCGGGAACCGAGGTCGAGTTCCTGGCGCCGCTGCCGATCGCGCGTCTGTGGGGGGTCGGGGCGCAGACCGCCGCAGCGCTCCGCGACTACGGCGTCGCGACGATCGGGGACCTCGCCGCGCTTCCGCCGGAGCTGCTCGTGCGGCGGTTCGGCAAGCACGGCGCGGCCCTCGTGGAGCGGGCGCGCGGGATCGATGCCGATCCCGTCGCGGATCCCGGTGACGCGAAGTCGATCGGGCATGAGCACACGTTCGACGTCGACACGTCCGATCGCGAAACGATCGAGCGAACGCTCCTCGCGATGGCCGAAGGGGTCGCGAGCCGGCTTCGCGCGAGCGGAATCAAGGCCGGGACGATCGCCGTCAAGGTCCGTGACTCGAGCTTCCGGACGGTGACCAGGCAACGAACCTTGAAGGAGGCGACAGACCTCACCGAACCGATCTGGCAGACGGCGCTCGAACTTGCCCGTCCCGAGGTCCGCGGCATCCGCGTCCGGTTGCTCGGCGTGACGGCGTCGAACCTCGCGGCCCCGGACCAGATGCCCCTGTTCGCGGGCGAGGACAGCCGGAAGCGCCGAGTCGTCGAGGCGGCGGACGACATCCGGCGCCGTTACGGCGAACGCGCCGTGACCCGGGCCCGGCTCATCGGGGCCGCGTTGCCGGCACCGTTCGAGCGAGACCCGGGAACAGCCGCCGAACGGCGTGGGCGGCATGCCGCGGACGTCGACGGGACGTCCGATTCCCGTCCGCCCACACGGCGTGACAGACAAGGTGACACCGGGGGCGCCGAGGATCCCGACAACAGGGATTGACATCGAACACCTGTTCGATCTACTGTCGGGCCATTGTGAACATCCGTTCTGTCGACCGATTGCCCGCGGCGACGCCAGACGCCCCCGGAAAGGAACATTCGACATGGCGATGATCCGAGTCGCTCCCGTGAGCGTCCACGTCAGGACGGACTGGTTCGACGGTCGTCCCCGCGAGATCACCTGGGGAGATCGCAAGCTCGCGGTCACCCGGCTCGCCGCGGTCCGCGAAGAGACGTCGGCATATCCCGTGGTCGTTGGGCCGAGAACGGTCTTCGAGGTCGATACCCCGCTCGCGCGGGTGACCCTCAGCTACCGGCACCGAACGCGGCGCTGGACGATCGAGGGCCTCGACGAGGATGCCCGTTCCGTCGCCTGACGCGATCTGACGCGAGGCGCTCGCCGGCGGCCCAGCCGGCGGACGTCTGTCTGCGGGGCGGGCACGCCGGTACCGTGCTCGCCCCGCGGCTCGCGCCCGCCGCCCCCGCGGCGCGTACGACGTGTGCGACGCGCTCATGTCCCGCGGCACCCGCACCTACAATCCCGGAGTGGAATCCCCGCGTCAAAACGAGTTCGGCGGCCTGACGCTCGCGGGCTTCGTCGATCGGCTCGCGTCCTCTGATCCCGTCCCGGGCGGCGGGAGCGCCTCGGCCGTGGCGGCAAGCCTCGGGGCGGCGCTCGTGGCGATGGTCGCGTCGCTCTCCCAGGGCCGGCCCAGGTACGCGCAGCACGACTCGATGCTCGCGGCCGCCGCCACGAACGGCCGCGAGCTCGCGGCGCGGTTTCTTCGGCTTGCGGACGAGGACGCGCGGGCGTACGCCCAGTTCGCGGAGGCGCTGAAGCTCCCCAAGGAGCCCGAAGCGGCCGCCGAGGCGCGGAAGCTCGCCACCCGTCGCGCGGCTCGAGCCGCGGCGGACATCCCGCTCGATTGCGTCGAGGCGTGCCTTGCGCTCGTTTCGACCGCGGAGGCGCTGGCGGGCCGATCGAACGTCAACGCTTCAAGCGACCTGAACGTCGCGGCGCTTCTCGCCGAGGCGGCGGCTCGCGGCGCGGCCGCGAACGTGCTGACGAATCTTCCCGCTGTCGGTGACGAGGAATACGCCGGCAAGGCGATGCGGCGGGTGGAGGACCTGCTCCGCGAGATCTCCAAGGTCGCCAACGGCACGCGAGAGGCAGTCATGTCGGGTCAGGCGCGCGACCCGCTCGAGCTCGCCGCGCGGGACGCCTCCTGACCGTGGCACCCGGCAAGACGGCTCGTCTCCTTCATGGGGCGCCGATCGCGGCGGAGATCCGGGCTTCGGTCAAGGACGACGTGGCCGCGTTCCGGCGCCGGCACGGCTTCAGTCCGGCGCTCGCGGTCGTGATCGTTGGTCGCGACGCGCCATCGGCGGTCTACCTCGAGCAGATCCTGCGGAGCTGCCGGAACGTCGGGATCACGGGCCATCTCGTCGAGATCCCGGGCCGCGTGTCCGCTGCGGCGCTCCGGGCGCGGATCGTCGAGCTGAACGATGACCCGCTCGTCTCGGGAATCATCGTCCAGATGCCGCTCCCGAAGCGGATCCCGCTGTCGACGGTGACGGAGGCGCTCGACCCCGCCAAGGACATCGACGGCATCGATCCCCGAAACGTCGGCCTCATGACGATGGGGTTCGAGGGATTCCTGCCGACAACGGCCCAGGCGGCGGTCGAGATCGTCAAGCGCTCGGGGATCGCGATCGCCGGCAAGCGAGCGGTCGTCATCGGTCGGTCGAACGTCGTCGGCAAGCCGGCGGCAATCCTCCTGCTTCGCGAGGATGCGACCGTCACGATCTGTCACTCGAAGACGAAGGACCTGGTCGCCGCCGTACGTGCCGCGGACATCGTCGTCGTCGCCGCCGGCAAGCCGGGGCTCGTCACCGGGGAGATGCTCAAGCGAGGTGCGACCGTGGTGGATGTGGGGATCAACGTCGTCGGCGGCAAGATCGTCGGTGACGTCGACTTCGAGAGTGCGCGCCACGTCGCCGGCGCGATCACGCCAGTCCCGGGCGGCGTGGGACCGGTGACGAATGCGCTTCTGCTGACGCACCTGCTCCGTGCGGCCACTCAGCAGGCCGAGGCGAAGCGCGCCAGCAGACCGGCGACGCTCCGGACCGCAGCCGTCCAGTGAGCACGACGACCCCGTTTCCATCGGACCTCGAGATCGCCCGGTCCGTCACGCCGCGACCGATCCTCGAGGTCGCCCTCGAGCTGGGGCTTCGCGAGGACGAGATCGAGCCGTACGGCCGAACGAAGGCCAAGGTCACGCTCGAAGCCATCCGGCGTCTCGAAGCCCTCAACCCGCGCGGGAAGTACGTCGTCGTCACCGCCATCACCCCGACCCCACTCGGCGAGGGCAAGACGACGACGACGGTCGGGCTGACCCAGGGCCTCAACCGGATCGGAAAGCGCGCCGCCGTTGCGATTCGGCAGCCGTCGCTCGGGCCCGTCTTCGGGATCAAGGGTGGTGCGGCCGGCGGGGGATACAGCCAGGTCATCCCGATGGAGGACTTCAACCTCCACCTGACGGGCGACGTTCACGCGATCGGAGCGGCGCACAACCTCGCCGCGGCGTTCATCGACAACAGCCTCCACCACCACAACCCGCTCGGGATCGATTCGCGAGGCATCCTCTGGCCGCGCGTCCTCGACATTAGCGACCGGGCGATCCGGCGGACCGTGATCGGTCTCGGCGGGCGCGAGAACGGGGTGCCGCGCGAAACGGAATGGCAGATCACCGTCGCGTCGGAGGTCATGGCGGTCCTCGCCCTTGCGTCCGATCTCGCGGACCTGCGCGCCCGCCTCGGCCGAATGGTCCTGGCGACGACGGACGACGGACGGCCGATCACCGCCGAGGACCTGAAGGTTGCCGGCGCGATGACGGTCCTCCTCAAGGACGCAATCAAGCCGAACCTGCTCCAGACCCTCGAGGGCGGACCCGCCTTCGTCCACTGCGGGCCGTTCGCGAACATCGCCCACGGCAACAACTCGGTGCTCGCGGACCGGCTCGCGCTGGCGACGAATGAGATCGTCTGCACCGAGGCGGGGTTCGGGGCGGACATGGGCGCCGAGAAGTTCTTCGACA
>DASWSI010000390.1:0-4044 GCA_036402715.1 Candidatus Limnocylindrales bacterium | reverse complement strand
GGCCCGCGGTCGGCAGCCGGACGACCGTCGGCCCCGCGAGCGCGTCCAGCCCGTGCACCTCGAGCGTCGTCCCGGTCGCGTCCGCGCGCGTCACGCGACCGATGACGGAGGTCGCCCGGCCGGCCGCAGTCGTGTACTGCTCCCCGATGCCTCGGACGAAGCTGCCGATGCGCTGCGGCGCTGTGTCGAGGAGCGTCGTCGCGACGACCCGGCCCGGCCAGTCCGACAGCCGCGACGCCAGCTCCGCGGCCCCGGCATCGCCGACATTCACGACGAGGACGGCCGGCGACTCCCCTGCCCCGCCACCCGCCGCGCGCCGAAGCCACGCCTCGAAGGCGTCGACGACGGCCGCGCGATCCGCGAACACGTCGGGGTGATCCCATTCAGCGGATGTCACGAGCGCGACCGACGGTCGATACGCGTCGAAGTTGCCTGCGTACTCATCCGCTTCGACGACGAACGCACGGCCGCGTCCCCAGCGCGCGGTCGCGGGCACCCCGGTCAGCTCCGCGGGAAGAAGCGCCCCGACGAACGCGGATGGGTCCGCGCCCGCGGCGACGAGGAGGTGGACGAGCCACCCCGCGCTCGTGCTCTTGCCGTGCGTGCCCGCGATCCCCACGAGCCGCCGGTCCGTGGCCGCGTCCGCGACGACCTGCTGCCACGGTTCGAGCGGAATCCCGGCGTCGCGAGCGGCGACGAGCTCAGGGTGGTCAGGGGCAACCGCCGTCAGGGCCTTCGTGACGGCGAGCCGCTCCGGTCGCGGACTCGCGGTCACGTGGCCGGGGTCGTGGGCCCAGGCGAGCGGAATTCCGGCCACCTCGAGGGCGGCGCTGTACGGCGACGGCCCGCCGGCGTCACAGCCCGTGGCGGACCCGCCGGCATGGTAAGCCAGGAGCGCGGCCGCGGAGGCGCCGGCTCCGGCCGCGCCGACGACGTGGATCCGCTCGCCGGCGCGGATGGCCCGCGGCGCTCGTGCGGGTGCGAGTCCCGCACCCACAACCGCCGCATCGCGCGTCACGAGGCCGCCGGTGGGCGCGACGCGGGCGCATCCCCCGCTCGTTCGACCAGGAGCTCGAGCGCCGCCTCCGCGCTGGCCCGCTTGTTCGCCGCGCGATCCCCCGTCCAGAGGTAGCGCCGCACTTCGACGCCGCCGCGATCCGCCGCGGCGATGTACGTGAGGCCGACGGGCTTTTCGTCGCTGCCTCCTCCGGGACCCGCGATCCCGGTCACCGAGACGGCGAGATCGACGGTCAGGCGGTCGCGCGCTCCGAGCGCCATCGCGCGGGCGACCTGCGCGCTGACGGCACCGTGCGCGGCGAGCATTGCCGCCGGAACGGCAAGGACGTCGCGCTTCGTCTCGTCGGCATACGCGACGATCGCGCCGCGGAAGTAGCCAGATGAGCCGGACACGTCGGTGATCAGGCTCGCAACGAGGCCACCGGTGCACGATTCCGCGGTCGCGACCGTCAGGTGGCGGTCAACGCAGATCTGCTGCAGCCGCTCAGCGAGCCCAACGAACGGGTCGGGCGCCACGGGTCAGGTGCGCCCGGTCTTCTGCGGCGGGCTCGGCGGCTCGAAGAGCCACGTCTCGGGCGTCCCGGACTTCCCGAGCGCCCCGAGCGACGTGCCGTTCAGCGTGAAGCTCGTGACGCCGGACGATCCGGTCCGGACCTCGATCGAATGCTGGGCGGTGAACGTCAGCGACTTCCCGGGCCGGAAGATCGTGCCGGCCTGACCGACGGAATCGACGATCTGCCCGTCGACCCAGACCTTGAGCCAGGCGGTGCCGGTCAGATTGACGACGAGATTGACGCCCTTGTACGCGACCGTGATCGATCGCGTGAGGGCGATCGTCTTGCCTTCGGTGCTCGAGGCCGTGACCGTCAGCGTCCAGCGCCCGGTCGTGAGGTCGACCGGGGCGGCGAACGACCCGTCATCCGAGACCGGGACGTTGACGGCGGCCGGCGTCGGAGGCGGACTCCCGGACGGCGCCGGGATTCCGCCTGCCGCGGGCGTTGGTGGCCCGACGTACTTCGCGGTGACGACGACCCTTGTCGCGTTCGCCGTCTGGCCCTGGACCGGGATCGCGCCGTTCTCGAACGTCGCGCCGTCCGCCGGCTGGTCGACGCGGAGTGTCGGCGCCTCGAAGACGAGGAACGGGACGCGGATGAGGACCTGGGCCGGGTTGTCCGCCTGCTTCCCGGTGTCCGGGTCCGTCGCGGTGATGTCGAACTGGTTCTGGCCGCGCCGGAGGTCGACCTCGGCGGCCCACAAGCCGTCCTTGCCCGCCGAGATCCGGTACGGCTGGTCCCGGCCCGGCGTCTTGATCGAGATCGTGGCGCCGGCGATCGACGTCCCGTGGAGGACGTATGTCGTCGTCGAATCGTCCACCGTCAGGACCGCGACGCCGGGATCCGTGACCTCGAGCGTGGGAGGCTTCGCGAACCGGAGCAGCTGGACGCCGAGGTAGATCGCGAAGATCACGACGCCCACCGTGAGCAGCGCGGCCCAGATGACCCCCGGCGAGAAGGTCAGGCCCTGGCGTGGCGCGGCGAGCGCCTGCGGCACGACGATCGGCTCCGCCTCGCGGGCATCGCCGCGCTCGCGGCGCCACTGGCGAAGGACATCCTCGGGATCGAGGCCGAGATACAGCGCGTAGTTGCGAAGGAAGCCCTTCGTGTACACGGCGCCCGGGAGATCGCGGTAGTCGCCGCGCTCGAGTGCGCCGAGGTACCGTGCGCGGATCTTCGTGTCGCGCTCGGCCCGGTAGAGGTCGACACCCTTGCGCTCGCGGCCGGCATACAGGCGTTCCGGCAGGGACGGCGCGGGCTCCGCGGTCACGGTGGCGCGGGCGCCATCGGTGCGCATGTCGGCGCCGGCCCGCCTGGCCTGGTCCCTCGTCGTCATCCCTCGTCCCCGTCGAGTTCCGGCGCGTCGCCTTCGGCCCCTGCCGTGTCCCGCCGCAGAACCGCCCTCGCGTTCGACCCATCGAACGCCCCGATGTACCCGCGCGACTCCAGCTGGTCGATGATCCGCGCCGCTCGCGCGTAGCCGATCTTCAGGCGCCGCTGGAGGAGCGAGGCCGAGGCACGATCGTACTCCCGAATGACCTCCACGGCTTCGGGTAGCAGCCGGTCAGCGTCGGCATCCGAGAGGTCATCGAAGGACCCGGTGGACTCCTCGTCGTTCTCGATGATCGACAGGTCGTAGCGTGGATCGCCGATCTGCTCACGCCAGTGCGCCGTCACTCGGCCGATCTCCGCATCGGAGACATAGACGCCCTGGAGACGCATCGGGCGAGGCAGGTCCGACGGCTGGTAGAGCATGTCGCCACGGCCGATGAGGTCCTCCGCGCCCGGCGCGTCGAGGATGGTGCGTGAGTCGATCTGCGATGCCATCGCGAACGCGATCCGGCTCGGAAAGTTCGCCTTGATGAGCCCCGTCACGACGTTGACGGACGGGCGCTGCGTCGCGAGGACCATGTGGATCCCCGTCGCGCGCGCCTTCTGGGCCAGGCGGACGATCGGCTCCTCGACGTTCTTGCCCTCGCGCATCATCAGGTCCGCGAGCTCGTCGATGATGACGACGATGTACGGCAGCCGATCCTCCGGATCCGCGCGCGTCTCGTTGTAGCCCTTGATGTTCCGCGCCGTCGCCCCCGCGAAGCGCCGGTAGCGCCCCTCCATCTCGTTGACGGCCCACTTCAGCGCCGCCTTGGCGCGCTCGGGCTCCGTGATGACCGGAACGAGGAGATGCGGCAGGCCGTTGTACGACGCGAGCTCGACGCGCTTGAGGTCCATGAGGATCATCCGGACGTCGTCCGGCGTGGCCTCGCAGAGCAGGCTCGTGATCAGGGCGTTGACCATGACGCTCTTGCCGGAGCCCGTCGCGCCCGCGATGAGGAGGTGCGGCATCTTCGCGAGGTCGACAGCCTGTGCCTTGCCGGCGACGTCACGACCGAGCGCGAAGGTCAGCTTTGATCCGCCCGCCGCAACGTCGACCTCCTCGAGGATCCGGCGGAGGGCGACGATGTTGAAGTCCTTG
>DASWSI010000389.1:0-9353 GCA_036402715.1 Candidatus Limnocylindrales bacterium | reverse complement strand
TGAGCCCGCGCCCGCTCGCCGTCGCGATCAGGGCGTCCGCCTCGTCGACGCTCGCGGCGATCGGCTTCTCCGAGTAGACGTGGACGCCCGCATCGAGGCAGGTCTGACTGACGACGCCGTGGACCGGTGCCGGCGTGAGGTTCACGATCGCATCGAGGCCCCGAGCGGCGAGGAGCGCCTCGAGCGACCCGAAGGCTTTGGTCGCCGGCCAGGTGCCGCGAGCGAAGGCAACGAGGCGCTCCGCGGTGGCGGCATCCCGGTCGAAACACCCGACGACCTCTGCCGCGTCGCCGAGGGACGCGATCGCCGGAACGTACCGCCGCCGGGCGACGTCGCCGCAGCCGACGACCCCGATCCTGATCGTTCGCGCTGCGGTGCCCGTCGCCACGATCCGAGCGTACTGCGCCGACACGGCCGGCAGGCGAGCACGCCGCACGGCGCAACGCCGTGACCTCGGCCGTCAACGCTCCGATGCCCCGCCTCCGGACCGCGGTCCTCGCTGCTCTCGCCATCGCGCTGGTCGTCGTCGCGGCCGGCGCCGCCGTTGCGATCGGTCGCGGCGCCGGATCGGCGCCTGCCGCGACGCCCATTCACGCCGTCATCCACAGCGCGGCGCTCGGGCGCGACATGCGCGTCGAGGTCGTGCTGCCGCGATGGCTCGAGCCATCGAAGCGATATCCGGTCGTCTACCTGTTCCACGGGCGCGGCGCCGACGAGACCAGCTGGTTCGCCGGCCACGCCGGTGACGGGATCGGGGTCGACCGGATCACCGGCGACCTCGTCGAGGCGAAACGGATCCCGCCGCTCGTTCTTGTCTCGGTGGAGATCGACGACAGCTATGGCGTCGATTCGCCGCCGAGCAACGAGGGGTATGCGCACGGCGCGTACGAGCGGTACATCCTCGACGACCTGATCCCGTCGATCGAGGCGCGATATCCCGTCGCGACGGACGCCGCGGAGCGGTTCATCGCCGGCTACTCGATGGGCGGGTTCGCGGCCCTTCACGCGGCGTTCCGGCACCCGGCGATGTTCGCGGGCGTCGGCGCCCTGAGCCCGGCCGTGTTCCGCGGCACCTTTGCGGATCGGGCCTGGCTCTACCCGAACGCCGCGGCTCGCGCGGCGAATGACCCGCTCCGACTCGCCGACACCGCGGACCTCGGCGGCTTGCGGGTCTTCCTCGGCTATGGCAACGCGGACTACCCGTGGATCGTGGTGGCGACCCGCGAGCTCGCCGACCGTCTTGCGGCAAGGGCCGTCGTCGCACCCCCCGTGTCGGCGACCGGCGGCCACGAGGCCGCGACCTGGAGGACGCTCGCGCCGCGAATGCTCGTGTGGCTGCTCGGGTCAGAGCCGGCGCCCTGACGCCTGGTCAGACCCCGGCGGCGTCCTGAGAGCAGCCGCGGCACAGCCCCGACACCGCAAGGTGCGACACGTCGACGCGGTAGCCCGTGTTGCGCTCGATCTCGCCGAGGAGTCGCCGCGCGTCACCCGAATCGATCTCCGCCGTCGCGCCGCATGACTCGCACGTCAGATGCCCGTGCTCCTCGCCCGGCAGGACGTGAAACTCCTCGCGCCCATCGTGCCCATGCGAGTGCCGGACGAGCCCGAGGTCCTCGAGGACGTCGAGGGTTCGGTAGACGGTCGACGGTGTCGTGTCCGGGTCGCGCTCGCGGCAGCGCTCGATGAGCTCGGCGCCCGTGACGTGGCCTTCCGTGCTCGCGAGGACCTCGAGGATCGCCTTCCGCTGCGGCGTCCACCGCATCCCGCGCGACCGGAGGCGGTCACGGGTGGTATCGAGCGAGGCGCCCGCGTGGTTCTTCATCGGGCGCATGGTACATCTGCCGGCGGCCCTGTTGCGTACCAAGGCTATTGATGGTCGTTGCAGCAAGCGGCGGCGCGCGGTAGGCTGCTCTTCCTCCTCATTCCCGATCGGAGCTGTGGATGCTGGAAACGGCACGGCGTGTGGTTGGCACGTCGAGCGCCCTCAGGAGCCGCGTTCTTCGAACGTATGGGTTCCTCCTCGCCTTCAACGTCGGCGCGTGGGCCCTCGCGCTGTGGGCGTCGATCGCTCACCCGATCCTCCTGCCGACCGCGTTCCTCGCCTACACCTTCGGGCTTCGGCACGCGGTCGACGCCGATCACATCGCGGCGATCGACAACACGACGCGCAAGCTCATGCAGGACGGCCAGCGCCCGGTGGCGGTCGGGCTCTTCTTCTCGCTGGGGCACTCGACGATCGTCGTCGCGCTTTCGGTCGTCATCGCCCTGTCGGCCGGCTTCGTCAGCGACATCCCGAGCTTTCGCGAGATCGGTGGCCTGATCGGGACGGCCGTTTCGGCGGCGTTCCTGCTCGTGATCGGGACGATCAACCTCATCGTCCTCATCGACATCTACCGGATGTTCCGGAAGGTGAGCCGCGGCGGCGCGTACGACCAGGAGAGCCTCGAGGACTTCCTGAACAACCGCGGCCTCCTCGCCAGGATCTTCCGGCCGATGCTCCGCGCGATCACGAAGAGCTGGCACATGTACCCGCTCGGGGTGCTGTTCGGGCTTGGCTTCGACACGGCCAGCGAGGTTGCGCTGCTGGGTCTCGCGGCGACCTCCGGCGCGAGCCACATCCCGGTCGGTTACATCCTCATCCTGCCGGCCCTGTTCGCGGCCGGGATGTCCCTCGTCGACACGACGGACGGGATCCTGATGCTCGGGGCGTACGGCTGGGCGTACCTCAAGCCGATCCGGAAGCTCTACTACAACCTGAACATCACGCTGATCTCCGTCGTCATCGCGTTCGGGATCGGCGGCATCGAGGTGCTCAGCATCGTCGGTGAGCGGCTCGGGCTGCGCGGCGGGGTCTGGGACTGGGTGGGGGAGCTCGACTTCGGCGTCATCGGCGTCGCGATCGTCGCGATCTTCGTCGGGAGCTGGGCGATCTCGACGCTGATCTATCGCTGGAAGCGGTACGACGACCTTCCGGTCAACCAGCAGCCGCCCGCCGCGACGCAGGCGTAGCGCGCGCGACGTACCGCGGCGCGTTCTGCGGACGCGCGACCCCCGCGGCGCAGGAATGTCCGGGCGACATCGCGACGCCGTGCCCGACGACGTTTCCGCCGCCGAATACGCGTAGGGGCGCGGAGATTCGGTGCACCCCGCGGTCGGCGCGGTTCAGCGCTGCGGATCGCGCTCCGGCCACTCGCCGCCGCCGAGCAAGTGGATGAGGTTCGCGATCGCCGCGTGCGGCGTCGGCCCGAACCCGGTGGCGCCGAACCCGACGCCACGCAACGCGGCGTGCCACCCGGTCGACTCGCGTCGGCCGATGGCCGTCAGCGCCGTTCCCCTCGGTCGGACCGCTTCGAGCCGGCGGAGCTCGGCGCGGATCTGATCCGCAGGATTCGGGACGGTCCCGCGCTTGCGGCCCTTGGTCGGCCTCGTGGCGCGACCCGGTTGGGACGGCAACGCGGCGTCGCGATCGGGCGCCGAAACGGCCCGAACCAGGTCGCGAAGCGGCCGGTTGCGTCGTCGTTCTGTCGAGCCTGGCCGCGGGCCCGACCGCCGGCCGTGCTGGCTCGGGATGCTGGGCGCGCCTCGATCGGGACCCGGTGCCATGGTGGGAATTCTCCTCGCTCGATGTGGCGCAACCACCGTGCCCGCGAGTGCCCCCGGTCGCCGGCCATCGCCGCTCCGGCCCGCGACACCTCCCGTGCCGGAACCCGCGACGAACAGGTCGGGATGATGCGGCTCTGCAGCGTTCCCCGCACGCTGCAGCGTGCGAGTGGCCGGCGACGGTGGGACGTCGAGTGGCGTGGGCGGGGGTCGGGTGCGGAACGGGCTGGTGCATCGCCGCGACACGCCCGGTCGGAGCGTCGCGACGTGGACGAATCGCGGATGTCGCGCGCCGGCCGTCGCGGTTCGTGTCGAGACGGCGCGGCTGGCAGATACTCCGCGTCATGCCGAAGTCGTCATCGCCCGTCGTTTCTCCCGGCGCTCGACCCGCCGAGACTGGGCCTGCCGGGCCTGCGCCCGCCGTTGACGGCGCGGGATTCGCGGCGCTTGCGCTCGACCCGGCGCTCGTCGCGGCGCTGTCCGGGCTCGGCTATGAGGAGCCGACGCCGGTCCAGCGCGAGGCCATTCCGCCGCTGCTGGCGGGTCGCGACCTGCTCGCGGAGGCGCCCACCGGTACCGGCAAGACCGCCGCATTCGCGCTGCCGATCATCCAGCGGCTCGGTGCCGAGCCGCGTCGCGACGGCCGGCCGCTCGCGCTGGTCCTGACACCGACGCGCGAGCTCGCGATCCAGGTCGCCGAGGCGATCCACCGCTACGGCCAGCCGTACGGGACCCGCGTCCTGCCGGTCTATGGCGGCCAGGCGATCGGGCAGCAGCTCCGTGGCCTCCGCCGCGGCGTCGATGTCCTCGTCGCGACCCCGGGCCGCGCGGTCGATCACCTGACCCGCTCGACGATCGCCCTCGACGCCGTTGCCGTTGTCGTGCTCGACGAGGCGGACGAGATGCTCGACATGGGCTTCGCGGAGGATCTCGAGACGATCCTGAAGGCGACGCCGGACGTCCGCCAGACGGCGCTCTTCTCGGCGACGATCTCGCCCGACATCGCGCGGATCGCGAAGCGGCATCTCACCGATCCGGTTCGGGTCAGGATCCAGGCCGAACGGCGTCCCGCCGGCGGCGCCCAGGTTCGCCAGGTTGCGTACGTCGTCCGGCGCGCCGACAAGCCCGTGGCACTGAGCCGCATCCTCGACCTCGAAGACCCCACGTCCGCGCTCGTCTTCGCCCGCACCCGCGGCGAGGTCGACGACCTGGCGGAGCGGCTTGCCGCCCAGGGGCACGACGCTGCCGCGCTCCACGGCGGGATGGCGCAGGAGCAGCGCGATCGGGTCATGGGTCGGTTCCGCGAGGGCTCGCTCGACGTCCTCGTCGCGACGGACGTCGCGGCGCGCGGCCTCGACATCGAGCACGTCTCGCACGTCGTCAACTACGACATCCCGTCGAACCCCGACGCGTACGTCCACAGGATCGGACGGACGGGCCGGGCCGGCCGGGAGGGTGTCGCGATCACGCTCGTCGAGCCGCGCGAGCACCGGCTGCTGCGCAACATCGAGAGCGCGACGAAGACCCGCATCGAGGTCGCCCAGATCCCGAGCGTCGCGGACCTGCGCGAGCGCCGGCTCGAGGTCCTCCGCGGGACGCTTCGCGAGGCGATTCACGGCGATGGCCTCGAGCGGTTTCGCGCGGTCGTCGAGCCGCTCGCGGACGAGTTCGATCTCGTCGACGTGGCGCTCGCGGCGGTGAGCCTGGCCGAGGCCGCCGGCGGGCGGGACGGCGACACCGAATCGGAGATCGCGCCGGCGACGTTCTTCGGCGATTCGCGGCCGCGGCCAGGTGGCCGGGACGGGGCGCAGGCGTGGCCGCGCGATGGCCGCGGGCCACGACCAGGCACCGGCCCCGGTTTCGGGCCGCGGCGCAACGAGGGCGACGGCGACGGCGCGGGGCCGCCCAGGCGGGAAAGCAGCGGTGGCCCGTGGACCCGGCTCTGGGTCGGTGCCGGCCGCGAAGCCGGCGTCCGGCCGGGCGACCTCGTCGGCGCCATCACGAACGAGGCCGGGGTCGGAGCGCGGACGGTCGGCGCCATCCAGATCGCGGATCGATTCTCGATCGTCGAGGTCGCCGAGGAGGCCGCCGACAACATCGAGCGTGCCCTCCGCGCCGGATCCGTCCGCGGCCGAAAGGTGCAGGTCCGCCGCGACCGCGAGCCGGCGGACGGGTCCCGACGACCGACTCGCGGCGCGTAGCGACACCGCGGCTGGGGCCGGGACGCGCGCCGCTACGGCTCCTGACGACCCCCGGAGGTCGAGGCCGTCGCGACGCCCCCCATCGGGCGGACAGCCGGCGCGGAGCCGCGCCAGGGTGGGGGAGCGGCGGGAACGGCGCCCGTTCGGATGCTGAACCAGCCGAGGATCCCGATCGAGGCGGAGATGACGCCTCCGACGATGAGCGCCGTTGCGATGCCGAACCCGCCGGCCATCGCTCCCATCACGGGGCCGCCGATCGGAGTCGAGCCCGCGAACACGGTCGTGTAGACGCTCATCACGCGGCCGCGAAGGATGTCGGGGACGCTCAGCTGGATGACGCTGTTCGCCGTCGCGGCCATCGTGATCCCGCCGACACCCACCGCGAACATCGCGATGAGCGTCACCGCGAACGACGTCGAGAGGCCGCTCACGACCTCCGCGATCCCGAGAACGACCGCGCCGACGACGATCGCCATCGCACGCGCGCGGCCGCTGAACGCGATCACGAGCGCGGCCACGAGCGACCCGAACCCCGACGCGGCCATCAGGAACCCGTAGCCGCTCGCGTCGGAGTGGAGGACGTCCTTGGCCAGCGGCGGGACGAGGACGGTGAAGTTCATCCCGAACGTCGCGACGAGTCCCACGACCGTGACGCCGAGTAGCACGAGCGGGGTGTTGCGGACGTACCGGATCCCTTCGGCCAGGTTCTCGAAGACCTCGCCGGGCGTGTGCGGCCGCGCGATGACCGGCGGCATCCGGAGCTCGCGCTCGTCCATCAGCCAGAGGGCGATGATCACGGCGACGAAGCTGAGCGCATCGATGAGGAATGCGAGCGGAACGCCGAACGCGCCGATGACGAGCCCTGCCACGGCGGGCCCCACGATCCGCGCGCCGTTGAACATCGCCGAGTTCATCGCGACGGCGTTCTGGACGTCCTCGCGGCCGACCATCTCGACCGCGAACGACTGCCGGGTGGGCATGTCGATGGCGTTCCGGAATCCCATCAGCAACGCGATCGCGAGGACGTGCCAGACCTGGACGGTATTCGTCGCGGTGAGCCCGAACATCACGAAGCTCATGACCATGGCGAACGCCTGGGTCACCATCATCGTCCGCCGCTTCGGCAGCTGGTCCGCGATGATCCCGCCGAAGAGGCCGAACAGGAGAACGGGCAGGAACTGCGCTGCGGCGACGATTCCGAGGACGAAGGGGTTGCCGGTCAGCTGGAGGATGAGCCAGCTCTGGGCGACGCCCTGCATCCACGTCCCGATGAGGGAGATCCCCTGGCCACCGAAGAAGAGCCGGTAGTTGCGATGGCGGAACGCGCGGATCCCTTCGACGCCCGACAGCGACGAGCGAAGCGTCATCGGGCGACCTCCGCGCCGGCCTCGGCCCGCGGGTCCTCCCAGCTTCGGTGCCCGCCGCGCATGAGCGACAGCACCGCACCGATCGGGCTCGCGACGACGCCGGCGCCGAAGGCCAGGTGGAGCGCCGAGATGAACGGCGCGAGGTTGATGCCCTGGCCACCAACCTGCGTGCCCGAGAAGATCGACAGCAGGACCTTCGGGTCCATCGCGCTCGTCACGAGCCCGATCGCGAGAGCGATCGAGATGATGAATCCGGTCTGGGTGAGCATCATCCGCGTCCCTGCGCCGATGCCGCGCTTCGCCGGTGGAACGACGCCCATGACGGCGCTCGTGTTCGGCGAGTTGAAGAGCCCCGACCCGGCACCGATGACGAGCTGCCACACCGCCAGCTGCCAGTACGGGGTGTCGAGCCCGAGCGTCAGCAGCCCCGCCAGCCCGACGCCCGTGACGACCATGCCGAGCGTCGCGAGCTCGCGCGACCCGTATTTGTCGGCAAGTGCGCCGCTGATCGGCGACAGGACGAGGAGGCCAACGGCGAGCGGGCTCAGCAGGATCCCGGCAGTGACCGGGTCGTAGCCGCGCGCGCCCTGGAGGTAGAACACGAGGAGGAACAACACGCCGTTACGCGCGATGCCGTTCAGGAGGCTGGTCAGGTTGCCGACCGTGAACAGCCGGTCGCGGAACAGCTCGAGATCGAGCAGCGGCTCACGCTGCCGGAGCTCGACCCACAGGAACACGGGCGTGACGATGAGGAACGTCAGGATCCCGGCGATGACCCACGGCGTCGTCCAGCCGTAGAGGCCACCGAAGGCCAGCGACGTCATCAGGCCCATCAATCCGACGAGGTAGAGGCCCGACCCGGCCCAGTCGATCGAGCGGTTCTTCGATGGGCTTGCCTGCTCGACGAGCAGCAGCCACGCGGCGATGGTGCCGATGATCCCGATCGGAAGGTTGAACCAGAAGACCGTTCGCCAGCCGAGCGTCGTGAGGACGCCACCGAGGATCGGGCCGAGGATCTGGCCGGCGCCGATGACCATCGCGTTGATGCCGAGGGCGCGACCGAGCTCGCGCCGCGGGAACGCGTCGGTGACGAGCGCGGCCGAGTTGGCCATGAGGAACGCGCCGCCGATCCCCTGGAAGACGCGACCGGCGATGAGCTGCGTCGCGTCGGCGGCGACCGCGCAGAAGACCGATGCGATCGTGAAGATCGCGAAGCCGAGGGTGTACGTGCGTGCCCGCCCGAACATGTCCGCGACCCGGCCGGCGTTCAGGACGAGAACCGTCGCGACGAGCGTGTACCCGACGATGATCCACATGAGCGCGAACAGGTCCGTGTGAAGGTCGCGAAGGATGTCCGGCAGCGCGATCACGAGCGTGCCCGCGGTCAGCGACGCGAGGAGGGCGCCGATCGAGGTGACGACGAGCACCCACCAGCGGTACCTGTCGGTCGTCTCGCCCGCGCGGTGTGGGCGTCGAAACGCGGTCATCGCGCGCCTCGCGAGGACACCCGCGCCGGCTCGGAGCGGAAACGCGCGGAAGCCGAACGGTCGTGCGGATCGATCGTCTCCCCCTCGAGCTCCGCGGCATGGGCGAGGAGGTGCGCGCGACGCTCGTCCGCCTCGTCGACCATGGTCTCGAGGCGCTCGATCTTCCGGCGGAGGGTCAGGATCTGGCGCTCGATCCGCTTCACGGCATCGGCGAGGATCACCCGCCGCTCCTCGACGCTGTCCGTCTCGCGGAAGCGTTCGCGATTGCGCGCGCGTGCCACTTCGTCCTCGAGGAGCTGGCCGATCTCGTTGAGGCTGAACCCGGCGTCGTCGCGCAGGCCCTTGATGAATCGGAGGCGCTCCAGGTCGTCGGCGTCGAACAGCCGGTACGAGCCCTCGGACCTCGCGGCTGGACGCAGGAGCCCGAGCTCCTCGTAGTAGCGAATCGTCCGCGTCGTGAGCCCGAGCTCCTCGGCGACTTCGTTGATCCGCAGGAGCCGCTCTTCGGCGGCGCCTTCCGTGGTCGTCTTCACGCCATTATTCTACCTCACGTTGCCGTTAACGTAAAGGTTGGCACCGGGTCGAGGCCGCCGCGGGCGAGCGAGCTACCCGCGCATCCGAATACTCCGGTCGGGTATTGACAAAAGGGTTGTCAAGAGGGCGCCGGAGGTCTACAATCACCCAGGAACGGCGTGTCA
>DASWSI010000388.1:0-4928 GCA_036402715.1 Candidatus Limnocylindrales bacterium | reverse complement strand
CCGCTCGTCCTGCTCTTGCCGGCGCTGTTCTCGCAGCGCTCGCTTCGCGCGGCCGCGACGGCGGGGTTGGTCTTCGTTGCCGCGTCCGCGGCCATCGCTCCGAAAGCGTGGATCGACTGGCTCCGCGTCCTGCCAAATATCCTGCGGTTCCCGCCGTGGGAGGGCACGCACAACTTCGCGCCGGTCGTCATCCTCGGCGAGGTCGGCGCGGCTGGCGTCGGGACAGCGGTCGGTGTCGCGATTGCCGTCACCGCCGTCGTCTCCGCAATCGTGCTTGCGCGACGCGAGCGGTGGTTCGGTGCGGTCGCGTCAGCGACCGTTGCGCTGCTCTTCGGGCCGAGCTCGCTTGGCGATCACTACCTTGCCGTGCTCGTCCCCCTGATCGTCGCGGCGTGGCCGAAGAGCGGCTGGCGGATCCGAACGGTCCTCGTCGCCTTCGTCGGGGCCACGATGATCCCTTGGTGGACGCCCGACCCGTCGCTCGGAGTCCGCGTCGTCTACCTCGTCGCGACCGCTGCGACATGTCTCGCTGTGACGGTCCGACTCGCGCGATACGGCACGTGGGAGTTCGCCGACGCCGACGACCGCGCGACTCGCAGCCGTTTGGGCGGCGCCGCCGAAACGACGTTCGGGGCGCGACCCGGAGGCCACGGGGCGCAAGAGCCGGCGTAGGGTCGAATGACCTCGCGGCGCGCGATTCGTTCGGTCGCCCCGCGACGCTAGTCCGCGATTGCCACCGGAAGGGCTGCTGCGGGGTCCACCCCGGCGCCGTCGCCGAGCCGTGCTTGCTTCGCGCTCCCCTGTCGCTGCCCCCATGCGATCGCCGGCCGCTCGATGACGACGTAGACCGCAGAAGCCACGACGAGCGTCATGGGAATTGCCACCCACCCGTACGCCTCGATCAGCGGGAGGTGCCAGAGGTACACCGAATACGAAACGGCACCCGCGGCGGCGGCTGCGCGAACCGCCCACGACCGCCATGGACGCGCGTCGACGGCGGCCGCGACGACGAGCGCCGCGCCGAATGCCGTGACGATGTCGAACATCGGCACCCACCCGATCCACAGCCCGGCCGCCGTCAATCCGAGTCCGACCGGCCACAATGCCGCGGCTCCGCGGGTCAACCCGCGCGCCTCGAGGGCCGCGACGAACATCCCGGGCGCGAATGCCCAGAGCATGGAGGGGTACGTGTTCAGGATCGTGCCCGGAAGCGGCCCGTACCCGAGCGCGACGAGGGTCACGACCATGACGATCGAGCCACCGAGCGACACGCCGGCCATGAGCATGATCCGCCCCGGGGAACGGGCGAGAAGCCAGGCGAGCAGCGGCAGGGTGAGGTAGAACGCGACCTCGAGCTGGAGCGTCCAGGCGACGCTGACCAGGCCGACGCGGGTGAACGCGAACTCGGCGAGGGACGGCATGACGCCGAAGACGATCCCGGCGCCAACAAGCGCGACCCAGTACGCCGGCACGATCCGGGCGATCCGCCGAACGGCGTACGCGCGGAGGTCGACAGTGCCCGCGACGAACGGCCGATACAGCAGATAGCCGGACAGGACGAAGAAGACGATGACGCCTTCACCCAGCCCGAGGCCATAGCCCGGGATGAGCGCCAGACCGACGTGATGGATGAAGACGGCCGCCGCGGCCACGGCGCGAAGGGCGTCAAGACCCGGAGTTCTCGCCTCACGCATGGGGCGACCGTAGCGAGGGCGGCTCCCCTGCCGGGATAGCCCGATCGTTCGCGGTGCGGAGCCGCTGGTACACGGAACGCGGGCGAATGAGCGTGATTCCCCTCCGCGGGGGCCGAAATCTCCGTGCTACACTCCCCGGCCCACGAGCCCGGAGGGCTCGGTGCGTCGAGGAGCTCAGCGGCCGGATGACGTTGCCCGAACGGCGGCCGACCGCTTCCCTCGTGACCGCCGCGGCGGCGACGGCCGCTCCCCTGTCCGCCGATTCGGCGCCCACGCCGATCACCGCGCAGCTCTCGCTCGGGCTCCCGGCGGAGCTTCCCGCGATTGCCATCGCCCCGGAGTGGAAAGACCAGCAGCGGCTGTGGGGCCATTCGTTCCATCCGATGTGCTCGTACCTCGCGAGCTTCCCGGCGGCGCTCGCGCATGCCTTCATCGCCCGCTACTCGCGGCCGGGCGACGTCGTCCTCGATCCGTTCTCCGGCCGCGGGACGACGGCGTTGCAGGCCTGCGCCGAGGGCCGGATCGGGATCGGCAACGATCTCAACCCGTTCGCCCATCTCCTGACCTCGGCCAAGGTCGCGCCGGTGACCCGGGCGGACGCCCTGACGCGGCTGACCGCACTCCGCCTTGGCTGGGCGGCGGACGCCACGGGCTGGGAGTCGCTCGCACGCAGGGTCATCGCCGAACCCGAAGCGGCCGTGTCGCGGATCCCGGTGGCCGGCTCGAATGGCGGACCGGCCGATGGCACCGAAGCCGTCCCGGCGGAGGTCGCCCTCGCGTTCCATCCCCGAACGCTCGCCCAGCTCCTGTTCGTCCGGTCGACGCTCGACCTGGCACGGCCCGCTGACCGGTTTCTCGCGGCCGCGCTGACGGGCATCCTTCACGGCAAGAGCGCGAGCTACCTGTCGCCGCTCATGCCGAACACGTTCAGCATGGCCCCCCGATACGTCCGCGACTTCGCGGCCCGAACGGGCTTCGAGCCGCCGGACCGCGACGTCTTCGAGTGCCTCGCCGCGAAGCTCAGACGGCTGCATCGCCAGGGACTCCCCTCCGCGCCGGGCGTCGCGCTGCTCGGCGATGCGCGCGACGTCGCGCCGCGAGCGCGTGCGGCGCTTCGGGGCCGCGGCCTCCCGGACCGTGCGCGCCTCGTCGTGACCTCGCCCCCGTACCTCCGGGTGGTGAAGTACGGCTACTACAACTGGCTCCGGACATGGCTCCTCGGGTTCGACGCGCAGGCGATCGACGCGGCGCTCGACGACGCGCATCACCGCGAGCCGTACCTCGAGTTCATGCGCGACGTCCTCGTCGGGCTGCGCCCGGCGCTCACGGACGATGCGGTCGTCGTGCTTGTGATCGGTGACGTCGAGTTCGATCGCGGGCGCAAGCTCCAGGGCGGCATCGGGCTCGCGGAACGGGTCTGGGAGGCGGCCGCGCAACCCGCCGGCTATCGGCTCGCGGGAGTCGCGCTCGACGATGTCGCGCCGGCCCGAAAGATGACGAAGCTGTGGGGCGACGAAGCCGGCCGCGCCACGAAGACAGACCGGATCCTCGTCCTCGGGGCAACGGAGGTCGGGGCTCGCCGCGCGCTCTCGTCCGCCGCAACACCGATCGACTGGACCTGGCCGCGGCGGGGCCTTCGCTCGCTCTGATCAGCGGCGCGGTGGGGCCCGCGAAACGCCGACGCAACGCCCGCGGTCCGCGGCCTGCGTGCTCGTCCGCGCATGACGGCTACGATCATTGCGTCGTGTCACATCGTCGGGGGATTCCAGGACTCATCCGGGCATCGCGCGTGTTCGCCCTGCTCGCCGTCGCGAGCATGGTCTGGGCGGGCGCCGCCATGTCGTCCGTCCGGGCTGCGGACATCCCGACGCTCAAGGGCGAGGTCACGGACACCTCGGGGGTCCTCACGGGGAGCGAGGGCGAGATCCGTGACGCGGTGGCCCAGCTCCTCCGAGACCACCACGTCCAGCTGTGGGTCCTCTACGTCGCGACGACCGGCGACCTGCCCTCGACGGACTTCGCCGTCCAGACGGCGCAGAAGAACTCGCTCGGTGCGGACGATGCACTGCTCGTCGTCGCGATCGACGACCGCACGGACGCGATCTGGCTTTCGAACAGCCTCACGACGATCACCGCAGCGGAACGGGACCAGGTGATCTCCGAGGACCTCGAGCCGGCCCTCCGGAGCGGCGACTTTGCGGGCGCTGCCGTGGCCGCCGCAAATGGCCTCGGCGCGGCCGCCGCGACGGCGGGCGACGGCGGTCTCGGCGGCGGCGGAACCGGTGACGGAACCGGTGACGGGAGCGGCGGGACATCATTCCCGGACACCACCCCGGGGCCGGCGATCGATCTCACCGGGCCGATCGCGATCCTCCTGGTCGCCGGCGGCCTCTTCCTCGTCTACCGCTGGGTCAAGTCCACGACCGGGATCCGCCGCGCCGCCGAGGAGCGCGACCGTCGAACGGGCCAGCTCGCCCGAGACGCGAACGCGCTCCTCATCGCCACGGACGAGCGGCTGCGCGATGCCCGCCAGGAGGTCGACTACGTCGAGGCGGAGTTCGGTGACACGGAGGTCGCACCGCTCCGCGCCGCGATCGCCGCGGCGCAGACGGACCTGCGGGCGGCATTCGAGGTTCGACAGCGGCTCGACGACAGCGAGCCCGAAGACCCGCCAACGCGCGAGAAGATGCTCGCCGAGATCGTCGAGCGCGGAAAGCGCGCCCAGGCGGCACTCGACGCCGAAACCGGCCGAATCCAGCAGCTGCGCGACCTGGAGCGCGACGCGCCGGGAATCCTCGACGCGATGCCGGCCCGGATCGCGGAGGTCGAGCAGCGACTCCCCGCGTCCGAGGCGGCGATGACGCAGCTCGGGACGTACGCGGCGAGCACCGCGGCACCGGTGACCGGCAACATCGCCGAGGCGCGGAAGGGCCTCGATGGCGCAAGGGCGGCGACGGAACGCGGCAAGACCGCGCTCACGGCGAAGGACGCGCGGGCAGCGGCACACGAGGCACGGACCGCGCAGGAAGGCGTCGCCGGCGCGGCGAAGCTCCTCGACGCGATCGACAAGCTCCTTCAGAGCGCGCGCGACGCGCAGGCGAAGCTGCCAGACGTGATCAGCGGGGCACAGGCGGATCTGGCATCGGCGCGGGACGCCGTTCGCGGCGCGACGCCGGCCGCCGGCAATGCCGCCCCGAATGCGGCCGCGCTCGCGGCCGCGGAGAAGAGCCTCCA
>DASWSI010000387.1:0-6058 GCA_036402715.1 Candidatus Limnocylindrales bacterium | reverse complement strand
GTGTCGTCGTCATCCGCGACGACCGAGCCGAGGCGGAGCGCGTGTTCAAGGACGCGTTCGCGCGCAACCGGGTGGCGAAGCCGTGGACGGACCAGCCCGTCGGCACGGTCGAGGACGTCGCGGCGTTCATCGAGCCGTATCTCGAGATCGGCTACCGCCACGTCATCGCCGGCTTCCCGTCGCTCTACGACGAGGAATCGATGACCCGGCTCGCGACCGAGGTGCGGTCGCTGATCGAGAAGAAGACGCCGGCCTCGTCCGCGCGCTAGCGGAGCCGCAGGGTCACGCCTGCGGGGACGGGCGGTCGTCCGATTCGGCTTCGGCCTTCTTGCGCGCGCGATGGCGGGCGGCCTTCGCCCGATTGCCGCACGACGCCATGCTGCACCAGCGCCGCCGACCTGTCGGTGAGGCGTCGTAGAAGATCCATCGACAGCTGTCGTCGGCGCACACCCGGAGCCGATCAGGTCGTCCGCCACTGATCTCGTGGACGATCGGGTCCGCGAGCCGGGCGAGCGCATCGTCGATGGGATCACCGACGTGCCGATGACCCACGCGCACGCCGTCGCTCGTCGCCTCGAGCTCGATCACCTCCCGCGCCCGGAGTGCGCGGTTGACCTCGGCGATGGCGCCGGGCGCAGCGGCCCGGCCTTCGACGACGGCGTCCGTCAGCTCCCGCAGCGCGTCGCGAACGCGGCGAACACGGGCAACGGCGCGCCTCGCGGCCTCTTCGTCGTGACGCGTCTTCGCGCGCTCGCGGTCCAGCAGCTCCGAGTGGACGAGCTCGCGTCCTCCGATCCACTCGAAGACATCGTCGACGGTCTCGAGATGGTCGACGAACGCACCTGATTCGAGCTCCCTGGTGTTGAGGAAGTCGAAGGCCTCGTCGAGGTCAACGCCGTGGTGATGTGGTGTCGGTCCAGTCATCGGTAACCACTCTACGCCCATTGACAGGTTACGCGCAAGAGCGTAGTATTCGTAACCGATGGAGAAGTTTCAACGGGTTACGAGCAACAGCCTCGGAGGTGTGTGATGGAAATCCTCGCAGTGCTTGTGCTGATCGTCGCGGCGCTCGCCGCATCTGACGCCGCCGCCGCGACGTGGGGCGCGGACTCGAGGGATGCGATGACGGATGACCATCACCGCTGAGCCGCGCCCGAACGGAGGGAGAATCAACATGACCAATTACAACGCGTACGTGATCATCGCCATGCAGCTGGCGGACGATCGCGCACGGGAGGCGGCGCGCCGAAACCGGTTCGTCACCTTCGACGGCGACCTGCCGGCGCCAGCTCCTGGCGTCGCTCGTCGCTCGCTCGCTCGAGCCGTCGCCGCAGTCAGCCGAGGTTCGGCGCGACTCGCGCTCCGACTCGATGGCGGGCCGGCGTCCGCGACTCCGGAAGGCGACTGCCTCCCGGCGTGACGGTGAGCCGACCGAGGAGCGGAGGCTGCTACCGTTCAACCGTGGAAGCCTTGGCGTCCGTCTCGTGGGGCCCGGACCGAATCGACCTGTTCTGGGTCGACGCGGACCGGGCTCTTTGGCATCGCGCGTCGAACCGCGGGACGTGGGCGGAGCCGGAATCGCTGGGCGGGTCGTTTGCGTCAGGGCCTGCTGTCACGGCGTGGGCGCGAGACCGCATGGAGGTCTTCGGCGTCTTCGACGACGGCGCGCTGTGGAACCGGTACTGGGACGGCACAGCCTGGCATCCGTGGGAATCGCTCGGCGGTGAGCTGAGTCCCACCGGGCAGCCCACGGCGTCGTCATGGTCGGCGAACCGGCTCGACGTATTCGCGCCGGGACGCGACGGCCGGATCTGGCACCGCTGGTGGGACGGCACCCGGTGGGTCGAGTGGGAGCAGCTCTGATCCGGTCACGGCGCCAGCCGCCGCCGACATCGCGCGGATAACCGCCAGATAAGCGCCGCCCCTTAAGGTCCCGACTGCGACGTCCCTTCGCATCGGAAGTGCCCCCGAGGCGATGGGACGTCGATCTTCCCAGCCGCCGATCCGTCTCGACATCCCGCCCGGGAGCAGTCAATGGACGAGTCGGCGACACCATGGCGCGCACTCGAGAGCCCCACAGTCACGGGGCCGCCGTCGGATCCAGCGCGATCGCGCCGACCGCTCGCGTTCGCCGGGTTCGCGATTGCCGGTGTTCTCGCGGCAGGGGCGTTCGCTCTCGCGGCGTCCGGCGGTGGCGGTTCGATCGTCGTGCCGTCTCGAGACCCGGGAACGGGCACCGCCCAGCACCGCGAACCGGCGGCGACCGGTGCGCCGGGATCCGCTCGCCTGGTCGTCGAGGTCGTCGGCGCGGTCCGCAAGCCGGGCGTCTACGAGTTCGCGCCGGGATCGCGGGTGCGCGACGCGCTGGCCGCCGCGGGCGGGTACGGCCCGCGGGTCGACGCGGGCAAAGCCGATCACGACCTGAACCTCGCGGCGCCGCTGCGCGACGGCGATCAGATCCGGGTCGCGTCCCGCGACGAGCGTGGGTCGCCCGCGGCCGGCGGCGGCGGCGCTGGATCAGGCGGCACGGCACCGGCCATCGTCGACCTGAATCACGCCACGGCCGCCGAGCTCGACGCGTTGCCGGGTGTGGGACCGGTCACCGCCGCGAAGATCATCGCAGCTCGCGATCAGCAGTCCTTCGCCTCGGTCGACGACGTCAAGACCCGCAAGATCGTCGGCGCTGCGACGCTCGAGAAGATTCGCGCGCTGGTCTCGGTTCGTTGAGGTGAGCCGCGCGGTCGCCGGCGCGATCGGCGTCATTTCGGGCGCGCTCGTCCTCGGAGCCGGACATCCGCCGCTCGCCGTGTGGCCCGCGCTCGGCGCGCTTCTGGCTGTCGCGACGGCGTTGTGCGTGACCCGCGCCGGAGCCGGCCAGCCGGCGGTCGCCGGACGCGCCGGCGTCGCAGTGACGATCGGCGCGATCGCCGTCGCCACGCGGCTGGCGCTGGGGCCGGCGGCTCCCCCACCCGTCGCGATCCCCCAAGGCGGCGGACCGTGGACTGCCGTCGTCGAGGCGGTCGCCGCGCCCCGCGACGGTGAGCAGCCCGCGACGCTGCGACTCCTGGACCCGGACCTCCGGATAGCGGCCACGCTGCCGCGGTTTCCGCAGATCGAGCCCGGCGACGCGGTGACCGTTGCCGGGGCGTTCCGCCCGCCGACGGACGATCCGTACGGCGCATACCTCCGCCGGACCGGCATCGCAGCCACCCTGCGGTCGCGAACGCTCGAGCGCCGACCGGCTACGGCGGGCGGCATCGACCTCGAGCGCGTCCGGCGCGGCGCCGCCGATGCGCTGACGCGTGCCGTGCCCGAACCCGAAGCGGGGCTCGCGGCGGGAATTCTCATCGGGTTGCGCGACCGCGTCGACCGCGACCTCGCCGCCGCGTTCACGACCGCGGGCGCGAGTCACGTCGTCGCGATCTCCGGCTGGAACATCGCCATCGTCGCTGCGTCCGTCGCGGCGATCGGCGGCCGATTCGGCAGACGTCGGCGCTCGGTGCTGACGATGGTCGCGATCGCGGTCTACGTCGCGTTCGTTGGCCCGACGGCGTCCGTGCTTCGCGCGGCGGCGATGGCCGCGGTCGTGCTCCTCGCGCGTGAGTCGGGGCGGGCCGGCCGAGCAACATCGGGCCTCGCCTGGGCAGCGATCGTGATCCTTCTGCTCGATCCCACGCTCGTCGCCGACGCGGGCTTCCAGCTGTCCTCGCTCGCGACGGCCGGCCTGCTCGCGTGGGCGACTCCGCTCTCGGCACGCATCGCAGCGCTCGGGCGCGGGCGATTGCCGGGCTGGTTCGTCGAGAACCTCGGCGTGTCGCTCGCCGCGCAGTTCGCGACGCTGCCGATCGTTCTCGCGTCGTTCGGTCGGCTGTCGCTCGTCGCGCCCGGAGTGAATCTGCTCGTGGTGCCGTTCGTCGCGCCCGCGATGGCCGCGGGAGCCGTCGCGCTGCTGGCGGGCGCCGCGGTGGTGTTCGGCGCACCGCCGCTCGTCGGGACGCTCGCCGGCCTCCCCGCGTGGGTGTCGCTCGGCTGGATCGTCGCGGTCGTTCGCGGCGCCGCGGGGCTTCCCTTCGCGAGCATCACGTTGACGCCACCCGCCGACACGATCGCCGCGGGCGTCGCGGCGGCACTCGTCCTCGCCGTCGCCATCCCTGGTGCACGGCGCGCGATCGCTCGAATGCCGCGGCGCGTTCGTGACGCGGTCGCTGGGCCCCGCGCCATGCGGCCCGGAGCGACGAGCAGCGCGGCCCAGGCGGTGCCGGTTGCGCAACGCCGCGACCCGTCCCCGCCGCGAACGTCGCGTCTCGTCCGCGGTGCGGGCCTCGCCCTCGCGGCGTCCGTTCTCGCGACCGCGATCGTCTTCATCCACCGCCCGGACGGCACGACGCGGATCACCGTCCTCGACGTCGGGCAGGGTGACGGAATCCTCGTCGAGGGCGGGCGCGGCGGGCGGCTGCTCATCGACGGCGGGCCCGACCCGGACCGGCTCCTCGTCGCGCTGGACGAGCGGCTTCCGCCGTGGGATCGAAGCCTCGATGCCGTGGTCCTCACCCACCCGCACGAGGATCACGTCGCGGGGCTGGCGCTGCTCCTCAGCCGGTACCGGGTGGGTCGCGTGTTCGAGCCCGGGATGCGCGGCCCGGGCCCCGGATACGCCGCATGGGCGAAGTGGCTCGGCGCAAACGGCCCTCCGTCCGCGACGCTGGCCACCGGCGACCGGTTCGCGCTCGACGACATCGGGTTCCAGGTGCTGTGGCCCGATCCCGGAACGGTCCCTCTCACGCCGCCGGACACGGGAACGGCCATCAACAACGTCTCGATCGTCCTCCTCGGCGAGGTCGAAGGGCGGCGATTCCTGTTGGCGGGCGACATCGAGGAAGGGATCGACCCGATTCTTCTTCGGCGTGGGCTGCCGACCGTCGACGTGCTGAAGGTCGCGCACCACGGCAGCAGGACCTCGTCGACCGGTGCGTTCCTCGATGCGGTGCAGCCGGCTGTCGCCGTCGTGTCCGTGGGGGCGAAGAACACGTATGGCCACCCGGCGCCGGCGACGATCGATCGCCTCGCGGCCCACGGTGCCCGCGTCCTCCGGACGGATACCGACGGGACGGTCGCGATCTCGATCCGGGCGGACGGTGTGACCATCCGAACGACGGGCGCGCGACGGGCACAGCTTCCGACGAGCGTGGCGGCAGCGTCATTCATCCGTTCGGGTGCAGCGCCCGGCGCCTTTGCCTGCGGAATCTCGCCACCCGCCCTGACGGCCCTCGCGCCGGCCCTGCCGGCTCCGACCGGGCTCCGTGCCCGCACGCCGGCGGCCCCGTTTGCGGCACCGCAATCTCCCCGGCCGCCCATCGTCGCGGCGCACCCGACGCGCGTCCCCGGTCCGGACCCGGGCCTCCTGTACCATCGGGCCGATGACGGTCCCCGGGCGGGTGGACGCCGCCGCGCTGCTTCTGTCCCTCGATCCCCCCGAGTGGTTCATGCGGCATTCGCGCGCGGTCGCGGAGGTCGCGTCGTGGCTCGCGACACGCATCGAGGCGATGGGAATCGCCGTCGATCGGCCGCTCGTGGAGGCAGCCGCTCTCCTCCATGACGTCGACAAGCTCGTCCCGGCGCGCGACCGCGCTCGACGACTCCCGCACGGCGAGGGATCCGCCGACTGGCTGTCGCGGCAAGGTCACCCCGAGCTGCATCGTGCCGTCGCGAACCACCCGGTCACGCGCCTCGTCGACGCCGAGGCATTCGAGCGCTGGGCAGCGTTCGCGACACGCGAGGAGCGGATCGTGTCGTACGCGGACAAGCGCGCCGGCCAGCGGCTGGAGCCGATGGATGCGCGGTTCGCGACGTGGGCGCGTCGCGACCGCGGCCGCGCCGAGGCGTGGACGGACGACGTCACGCGCGCGACCCGGGCGCGGGCGGCCCGGCTCGAAGCCGACATCTGCCGCGCGGCCGGCATCGCCCCCGGCGAGGTGGGGCGGCTGGGATGGACCGGCAAGGCCATCGCCGCGGCGCGCGCCGCGCGCAGGACACAGATCCGTTGACCGACTCGGCTGCT
>DASWSI010000386.1:0-4303 GCA_036402715.1 Candidatus Limnocylindrales bacterium | reverse complement strand
GACGATCCGGCGGCCGGGATCGACCGCGGCCCGTACACCCTCGACGGGACGCTCCTGAAGCCGATCGCGGTCGACACCTCGGTCGCCGACGGGCGGGCCCTCCTGAAGTCGTACCAGGTCAAGGCGGGCGACACGCTCACCGGGATCGCCAACCGCTTCGGCGTCTCGATGATGACGATCTGGTGGGCCAACAACCTGAAGTCGAAGACGGACTTCAAGGTCGGCCAGACGCTCACGATCCCGCCGGTCGACGGGATCGTCTACACCGCGGCCGAGGGCGACACCCTCGAATCGGTCGGCAAGACGTACGACGTCGACCCGGACACGATCTACAAGATGAACGGCCTCGAGGATCGCCTCCTCGTCGTCGGCCAGACGCTCGTCCTCCCCGGTGCCGTGGGGACCGCCGTCGCCCCGAAGCCGCCCGTCACAAGGCCCCATACGAAGCCACCGGTCGTTGTCCCACCGTCGACCGGTGGTGGCGGCACCGTTCACGAGCCGTCCCAGTACACCGGCGGCCCGATGCTCTGGCCGGTCATCGGCGGCGGCAACTACATCAGCCAGTACTTCCACAACGGCCACTACGCGATCGACATCGCCGCCGATTACGGATCGAAGGTCGTCGCCGCGGCGAGCGGGACCGTCACCTTCGCCGGCTGGAAGGACAACGGCGGCGGGTGGCAGGTCTGGATCTCGCACGGATCGAACCTCTACACGACGTACAACCACATGTCCGCCCTCACGGTCGGCCGGGGGCAGACGGTGGCGCGTGGTCAGCAGGTCGGACGGATCGGCGCCACCGGCAACGCGACCGGGCCGCACCTCCACTTCGAGGTCTGGCGTGGCCAGATCTGGAGCGGCGGGACGCGGGTCAACCCGCTCATCTACTTCTAGGTCGCCCAGCGGCGTTCCGCGTCGGCGGCCGCGGCGCCGGCCCAACTCGGCGCAGCGGGCCGGTCCGCTCGCCGCGACCGGCGCCCCACGGACAACCTGAGGTAGCGCGCCGTTCGGTCGCTCCCGGACCTCGTGAGAAGATAGGTTCGATGTTCCTCGACCGCGTGAAGATCTTCGTCCGGGCCGGCGACGGCGGTGACGGAGCAGCAACGTTCCGGCGCGAGGCGCATGTCCCCCGCGGCGGCCCCGACGGCGGTGACGGCGGCCGCGGCGGCTCGGTGTATCTCCGCGTCGACGCCGGCCAGACGACGCTTCGGGACTTCCGCTACTCGCACCACTTCAAGGCGACGCCGGGCGGGCGGGGGGAGCGCGCGCGGCGCCACGGCAAGGCCGGCGAAGACCGCTACCTCACGGTCCCGCCGGGAACCGCGGTCCGCGACGACGCGACGGGCGAGCTGCTCGCGGACCTCGTCGCCGTCGGGCAGTCGACGCTCGTCGCCCGCGGCGGCCGCGGCGGACTCGGCAACACGCACTTCAAGACGTCGACCCACCAGGCACCGAAACACGCCCAGAAGGGCGAGCCCGGCGAAGAGCGCGAGATTCTCCTCGAGCTCCGGCTCATCGCCGACATCGGCCTCGTCGGGCTGCCGAACGCCGGCAAGTCGACACTTCTCGCGGCACTGACGGCGGCCCAGCCGAAGATCGCCGACTACCCGTTCACGACCCTCGAGCCGAACCTCGGGGTGATGGACCTGGGCGAAGGCGACGAACGACGGCCGACCGTCGCGGACGTCCCCGGGCTCATCGAGGGAGCGAGCGATGGGGCCGGGCTGGGCCACGCGTTCCTCCGCCATGTCGAGCGGACGCGGATCCTCGTCCACGTCATCGACGGATCCTCGCGCGACCCCGAGTGGGACCACGGCGTCATCCGCGACGAGCTGCGCGCCCACGACCCGGCGCTGCTCGACAAGCCGATCCTCGTCGCGTTCAACAAGATGGACCTGCCCGCCGCCGTCGAGGCGTGGCCGGCCTTCCACGCGGCGCGCGGCCGCGACGAAATTCCCGTCCTGGCCATCGCCGCGGCAACCGGCGAGGGTCTCGATCCATTGCGGATCACCCTCGCCTCGATGCTCCCCGATCTCGAGGCGATGGCGGCGCCGGCCGAGCCGTCCGGTGTCGTCGTCCATCGCATCGAGGGGATGAGTGACGGGTTCGCGGTGGAGGTCGAGAACGGCGGCTTCCGGGTCCGCGGGCAGCGGATCGAGCGGCTCGCCGCACAGACGAACTTCGACAACGAGGAATCCGCCGAGCGGTTCCAGCGCGACCTCGCGCGGCTCGGGATCGACGACGAGCTCCGGCGCCTCGGGATCGCGGCCGGCGACGCCGTGCGGATCGGCGCGACGGAGCTCGAGTGGGAGCCGCAGCCCTGGGAGGGTCGTTGACGCCGGAACGCGACGCCACGTCGTTCCGAGGCGCGGCAACTCCGGGCACGCTTGCGGCCCCGTCGCGCGCCATCGTCCGCGGGTCGCTCGGCATCCTCGGCGGAACGTTCGATCCGATTCACGTCGGGCACCTGGCGGCGGCCGAGGAGGTTCGCGAGTCGCTCGGTCTCGAGCGTCTGCTGTTCGTTCCCGCGGGCGTTCCACCGCACAAGCCGGACCGCCGCGTGACGGCCGCGGACCACCGAATCGCGATGGTCCAGCTGGCGATCGCCGGCAACGACGCGTTCGACGTGAGCCGCGTCGAGGTCGACCGCGCCGGGCCGTCGTGGACCGCGGACACCGTCGAGATCCTCGCGGATACGGAGCGTCGCCAAGGTCGGGAGCCGGACCTGACCGTCATCCTCTCCGTCGAGTCGTTCCGCGGGCTCCCGGCGTGGCGCGAGCCGACCCGACTGCTCGAGGCGGCGCGGATCGCCGTCGTCCCGAGGGGCGGATTTCCGGCGCCCGACCAGGCCTGGGTCGACGAGCAGTTCCCGGGTCTCGCGCCCCGCGTCGTCTTCCTCGACGCCCCGCGGCTTCGGCTCTCGGCGACCGAGATCCGGCAGCGCGTCGCCGCCGGACGGTCGATCCGCTACCTCGTCCCGGAGGCGGTCCGGCGCTATATCGGCGACCATGCGCTCTATCGGGACGCCGGCGAAGGCGACCGATTCACGACGTGACACGCGAACCCGAGCCCCGGAGGACCTCCAACCTGTGACCGATCCCATCACCGCGGGCGTCGCGGCTCCCCGCTCCGACGGCCTGCCGAAGCGGAAGGGTCGAGCCCCCGCAACGGAACAGTCGCCGCTCGATCTGGCGCGCCGAATCGTCGAGCTCGCCGAGGACAAGAAGGCCGCCGACATCGTCCTCCTCGATCTCACCGGGCTGACGACCGTCGCGGACTGCTTCGTCATCTGCTCGGGCGGGTCGGAGCGCCAGCTCGCCGCGATCGCCGACGGAATCATCGAGGCGCTCCGGCCGGAAGGCGTTCGGCCGATCGGTCGCGAGGGGATTCCGGCGTCGCACTGGGTCCTCATCGACTTCGGGTCCGTGATCGTGCACGTGTTCACGCCGCCGGAGCGCGACTTCTACCAGCTCGAGAAGCACTGGGCCGAGGCGAAGACGATCCTTCGCGTCCAGTAGGAGCCTCGGCGCGGCGAGCGGCCGGGGCGCCGCGCGCTGCGGCTGCCGCCCCGCCGGGTACGGGCGACGCGGGGGTACCGTCGGGTCATGTCGATGCCTTCGGGCGGTTCCTAGAGTCGTCGCCAGTGGACGGCCGTGTGGCCCTCCCGACCGAGGTCCCTGGCCTGATGTCCCGCCTCCGCGAGCGCTGCCCGGCCTGCACCCGACGCCTGATCACGACCCGGTGCGACCCGACGTTCCGGCTTCCCGATCGGAGCGAGCGGCTGTGCTTCGGCATCCCGGGCGGCCTGTGCGAGGACTGTCACCAGCTCTACATCGAGCCGGACCTGATCGAGCTGCTCGACCTCGGTGACGCGCGATGCGTCTTCGCGATCGAGAGCGATCTCGTCGTCCAGGAACAGGCCTGGTCGAGCGGCCACTGACGGCCGCGGTCGCGATGGTCAGTCGCGACCGACCACGATCACGACGCGCGGGTCCGCGCTCCTGAGGTCAAACGCGTTGCCGTGGCTCCGGGCAACGGCGCGCCGCGGTCCATCGTCGCGGGTCGCGCGCCACGCAGCGCTTTCACCAGCTCCCGGGATGCGTCCACCGCCTCGTTGCTGCGCTCGATCGCGTCCCATGACGAGTCCGCCGCGCCGGGACCCTGTTCGACTCCCAAGGCGCTCGCGACACGCGCAAGGTCCGAGACGTGCACGTGCCGGACGGGCCAGTTGGCGCGGGCACGAAACTCGAGTGTCAGCGGCGCGTGCCCATCCGCGGCCCAGTCGTACGTCCCGCTCGATTCG
>DASWSI010000385.1:0-4683 GCA_036402715.1 Candidatus Limnocylindrales bacterium | reverse complement strand
ACGAAGCGCCCGACAACGGCGGCGACCACCACCAGCCCGAAGCTCACGGCGAAGACGCCGGCGAGGACCGTGAGCAAGGCCGCGCCGGCCACCGCGACGAGGGCCGCCCAGCCGAGTCCCCGGGCCGCGGACGCGCGATCTTCGCCGTCGCCTTCCGTGCGCGTGGCGCTGCCGGCCTCACCGGCGCGAGTCACGAACCGTTCACCCGGCGCACGGCTCAACGTCGTGTTCGGGGGCCGCGTCGGTGCCGAATCGGGGGTTCCGCCGCGCCGACGCTCGCCTGGCTCCGGGGTCTCCACGCGCCGATCCTACCGCCCCGACCGAGCCCCGGCGTCGCCGCCACAGGTGCGGTCTGCTCCGTGGCGGCACCGTTCCGGCCACGCTAGACTCGGGCGGTGGGACACCCCAGCCTCGGCGCGGCGCCTCGCGACCTCACCGCCGGCTTTCCGGCAGCGGGCGAGCGACTCCGCGCCGCGCGCGCCCGCCTCGGTGGCCGTGCCCTCGAAGTCGCGCTCGAGCGCGATCCCTCGATGCGGGAGCGCCACGGGGAGCTCGGCCTCCGAAAGCTCCTCCGCGACACGGAGCCGCTGATCGACCGGCTCGCCATCGCCGTCGCCGCGGACGATCGCACCGCGGTATCCGCCTTCGCCGACTGGGTCGCCCCGCTCTACCGCCGCCGCCGCGTCCCGATGGACGATCTCGTGCACCTCTGCGAGGGGCTCAAGGTCGCTGTCCCGGCCGTGCTCGCCCCGCCGGAGCTCGCCGTCGCGGAGCAGGCGCTCGACGAGGCGATCCGGGTCTTCCTCTGGAACCGGCGGCTGGCCGGGGATGCGCGGAAGCGAAACCGGCTGCTTGCCGCGATCTACAAGGGCGCCTGAGTGACCGTCAAGTGGGTCAAGACGGACCCGCTCGTGATGAACGGCGAGCCCTTCTGCTACGGCTCCCGGCTCACTGTCCGGCAGCTGCTCGAGCTCCGCGCGAGCGGCCGTGACCTGACGGACATTTTGAAGGACCACCCGGAGCTCCGCATTGTCGGGATCGCGGCGGCCTACACGTTCGCCGGGGCGAATCGCGATCGCTACGCCGAGTTCTTCGAGCGCGACGGGACGCTGGTCGGGCCGGGCTACTCGGCGGAGGAAGCGGCGGGGCTGCCGGAGCAGTACCGCGTTCCCGGCATTGTCATCGCCGCGCCGCAGCCTTCCCGCGCCACGACCCGCCGCTGACGCGGCCCGCGGCGAGCGGGCGGCGCTCGGTGCGCCAGGCTCCCGCGGGACCTACCGAACGGTGAAGACCGCGGTGATGCTGTCGCCGGCGTTCTTGAGCGTCGCCGTGACCGCGTAGGTCCCCGCCTTGAAGCCTGCCGAGCGACCGGCGGTGATGCCGGCCCAGCCGAAGGCAGTGTTGGCCGTGTAGTCGTACGACTTGTCGAAGATCTGGGCGCCGTCGAGCTTCCACGTGAAGTTGACCGTGTCGGCGACGCCGTCGTCGAGCTCGTAGACGATGTAGATCTTGTCCGTCTTCGCGGGAAACTCGGTCTTGAACGTGGCGGGATTCGGGTGGTCGCCGGACTGGTCGAGCTCCGACGCGGTCCCGAATGCCGCGAACTTCGTCGCCGCGATCTGGTCGTCGATGCTGCCGCTCGACGGCTCCGGTGTCGAGGTCAGCGGCGCCGACCACTTCCAGGTCCGGAAGAGCTCGTCGAGCGTCGTCGTCGGTGTCCCGACGGGGCTCGCCATCTGAATCTGGTACATCTTGCCGTTCCGCGACAGCGAGTAGATGACGAACGTCCTCTCGCCGCTTGCGATCGTCCATGTCGATGAGAAGCCGCGCGCCGTGGAGCCGTCGAGGCAGGCAGTCAGCGTGTCGTCCACGACGCTCTTGAATCCGTTCTGGGTCTTGAGCCAGGCAAGCTCCGTCCCGAAGAGCGTGTCGGTCGGGATGTCGACCTTGTCGAGGGTCCACGCGCTGATGAGGACGGAGCTGTCGGAGCTCCTCGCGATGTCGACCTTGATCTTCGTGCTGCCCGCCAACCCGGTTGCGGCGAATGTCGTGGGGCTGACCGAGGTGTCGAGCGGGATCGTGATGTTCGAACCGGGAATCCAGTCCGCTGGCTCGTTGTAGGTGTAGTCGCCGTCCTGCCCCGTCACCGTCGTCCAGCCCGCGGATACAGACGTCGGCGGTTCCGATGTGCAGACCGTCGCCGAGGCGGGAGTCGCTGCCGCCGACGGTGACGCGGTCGGTGCGGGCGTGGCCGTGCCGCTCGCTGTTGGCGCGGGTACAGTCGCGGTCGGCGTCGGCGTCGGCGTGCCGGTGGGAACGGGGCTCGCGACGGCCGCCCCGCCACACGCCGACGCGACGAGCGCGACGGCGCCGAGGAACGCCAGCACCCGACCGCGTGCTCCACGTGCTCGGTCGAACCCGAATCGAACGTTCTGCCGCCCCACGGTGTCGCCTCCACTCGACTGCCACCCTCCAGCGGCACCGGCGCAAGGTGCTCCGGCGCGTCCGGCGTGTCAAGGGCTTTGCCGCTCGGTCCGCATGTTTTCCGGCGTGCGCTGCGGCGGTCCTCCCCGGCGCGCCTTTTCGGGGCCCGCACGACCTGGTGGTAGGCTGTTTCGTACCCAAACCCGGAGATCCCCGATGACCGACACGACCACCAGCAAGCCCGGCGACCCTCTCGCCCCCGCGGCCGGCGCCGCCTCCGACAGCGAGCCGGACGCCACCGAAGCCGCGGCCGGCGAAGCCGCCCCGTTCAACGCCGAGCGCCGGGCGACGGAGCTCGCGATCCTCGACGCCCTGCGCTCGGTCGTCGACCCGGAGATCGGGATGAACGTCGTCGAGCTCGCGCTCATCAAGCAGATCCTGCTCGGCCCGTCGGAGACCGAGATCAAGATGATCCTCACGACCCCGTTCTGCCCGTACGCCGGCTCGATGATCGCCCAGGTCAAGGAGCAGGCGGAGTCCGTCGTCGACCACGAGGTCAAGGTCACGCTGCTCGCCGAGCGTTGGGACCCGCGCGACGCGGGCCTGATGTGGTGATCGGTGCCAGCCCAGCGCTCACCCGAGTCGGCGGTCGCGACCGGCCGCGGTGACGACGGCTCGACCGGTCTGCTGTTCGGTGGCGAGCGGATCGCCAAGGACGACGCCCGGACGGAGGCGTACGGCACGATCGACGAGGCAGTTGCCGCACTCGGGCTCGCTCGCGCCCAGCTCGGCCTCAAGGCGGAATACGGGGCCCTCTCGGTGGGGCTCGGCTCGCTTCGCGACGTCATCCTGAGGCTCCAGCGGGAGCTGTTCGTCGCGGCCTCGGAGCTGGCGACGAACCCGGAGGCGTGGGCCCGGCTCGAGGAGGGGCGAACGCGCGTCTCCGCGGAGATGGTCGCCGGCCTCGACACGCTCCTCGCGGAGATGGAGAGCCACATCGAGATGCCGCGTGAGTTCGTCGTCCCGGGTGAGACGCCGACGAGCGCCGCGATCGAGCTCGCTCGGACGATCCTTCGCCGGGCGGAGCGCCGGGCCGTTTCGCTCAAGCGCGACGGGCTGATCCCGGGACCCCATTTGCTACCGTATCTGAACCGGTTCGCCGACCTCCTCTGGGTCCTGGCGAGGGCGGCCGAGCAGGCCGAAGCGCGAACCGCCACTCCCTCCAGATCAACCAGGCGCCGCGCAGGCGCCGCGACAACGAACAGGAGCAGCGCGACATGACGTTCCAGAACCTGCGGTCCCAGTCGGGCGTCCGCCAGGCGCCCGAGGTGACCGCGAGCCTCCTCACCCAGACGTTCGCGTGGATGTTCGCCGGTCTGCTCGTGACCGCCGGCATTGCCGCGTTCGTCTCGACCAACCCGCGCGTCATCGACGCCGTCGGGAACATGCTGCTGCCGATCTTCTTCGGGCAGCTGATCCTTGCGATCGGGATCCAGGCCGGGATCCGGCGCCTGAGCGCGACCGCCGCCCTCGGCCTCTTCTTCGTCTTCGCCGCGACGATGGGCTTCACGATCGGGCTGATCGTGTCGCTGTACACCGGCCAGTCGGTCGCGACGGCGTTCCTCAGCGCGTCGGCAATGTTCGGGGCGGCCGCGGTCTACGGCTACACGACGAAGCGGTCGCTCACGTCACTCGGCGGCTTTCTGTTCATGGGGATGATCGGGCTCATCGTCGCCTCGGTCGTCAACCTCTTCCTCGGCAGCAACCCGCTCGGGTGGGCGATCGCCCTGATCGGCGTCGTCATCTTCACCGTCTTCACTGCCTACGACGTCCAGCGCGTGACGTATGGCGACTACGTGAGGGTGACGGGCTCCGTCGAGAAGGCGTCCGTGTTCGGAGCGCTCCAGCTGTACATCAACTTCGTCAACATCTTCCTGTTCCTCCTCCGCCTGATGGGCGGCCGGAACTAGGGTCGGTCCGGGACCGGCGGCCCGGCCGGCCCCGCGGCTACCGGGGCGGCCGCCGCTACCCGGCGGGCTCCGGGGCGAGGTAGGCGACAGACGGAAGCACCGCGGCGGCGAGCGCCTCAAGATCCGCTCGGCGGCTGACACCGGAGAGCACGCCGATCACGCGACCGGCACCAGCGGCCCGAGCCATGGCCAGATCGACAGCCGAATCGCCGACGACCGCCGTCCGGGCCGGCTCGGCCCCGAGCCGGTGGCAGATGTCGAGCAGCATGTCCGGCGCGGGCTTGAGCCG
>DASWSI010000384.1:0-2787 GCA_036402715.1 Candidatus Limnocylindrales bacterium | reverse complement strand
GAACAGCGCCGCCTGCGCCGGCGTGAGCCAGCTCACCAGCGCACCGCGTTCGGCCGTCGTCACGCGCGCCCCGAGATGGCCACGGAACTGGCGGACCTTAGATCCCCACCAGGAGACGGAAGATCGCGTCAAGGATGGGCCTCAGGATCTGGCCGCCGATGGACCCGCCCGGCGGGAAGAAGAACAGGATGAACAGGAGGAAGATCCCGTACTGCTCGAGGATCGGCCGGAGCTGCCACGCCGTCCGCGGATTGACGAGGGCGAGCATGACCTTCGAGCCGTCGAGCGGCGGGACCGGCACGAAGTTGAACAGCATCAGGATGATGTTGAGCTGGACGAAGATGGCGAGCACGTCCGTCAGGAGCCCCAGGTTCACCGCGAGCTCCGGATTCGCGATCAGGTAGCGCAGCGGGATCGCGGCGGCGACGGCGAGGATGAGGTTGGCAAGCGGTCCCGCCGCCGCGACGAGCGCTTCGCTCTGCCGCCCGTTGCGGAGGTTGAGCGGATTGACGGGAGTCGGCTTCGCCCAGCCGAAGCCGAACGCTCCCCCGCTCGCGAGCACGGAGACGGCGAAGAGCCCGCCACCGAGCACGTCGAAGTGCGCGATCGGATTCAGCGTCACCCGCCCGAACAGACGCGCCGTGCTGTCACCGAGCCGATACGCCGTCAGCGCGTGGGCGAACTCGTGGACCGGGAAGGCGACGAGGAGCATGACGGCGACGACGATGAGCGAGGAGAGCAGGGTCTCCTGGGACACGGACGACCTCGGGCGCGGAGGGGACGGGCCCCTATCGTACCGTGCGGATCGGCGCGGGACCCCGCGGCGGAGGGACGGTCGCGGGGCACTGGGCCGGGGCCGTCGGGCTTGCCGCCCGCACGGCTAGAGCCGGCTCAGCAGGTCGTTCTTCTTGTGCTCGTACTCCTCCGGCGTGATCGCGCCCCGATCGCGCAGGTCCGCCAGCCCACCGAGCGCGCGAGTGACCTCGTCGGCGCTCATCTCGCGCCGCGTCGGAGCGGCCGGCGCCGAGGGAGCGACCGCCGCCGCGACCGGTGCCGCCGTGGCCATCGCGGGCGCGCCGCTTCGGAGCGGCGGCGACGGGAGCGGCCGGCCGTACTCGCCCTCGAGGTCGTGCTTCTGGTTGAGCATCTCGCGCTTGAACTGGCTCGCGCGGTTGAGCATCCGATAGCGATCCACGGCGACGTCCGCGGCGGTCAGGATGTCGAGGTCGCCGTAGTTGAACATCCGGGCGAAGAGGTCCTGCTCGAGGACGGCGTCGTTGATCTTCTCGAGCGAGCTGTCCGCGGAGCGCTTGTTGATGATCCCCTCGACCTTCAGGACGCGGCGGTTCGTGACGAGATAGTCCTCCGAATACCACGTGATGTAGACCTTCGCGATCCACAGCAACCCGATGACGATGGCCGCGATGACGACGTAGCCGACGACGTCGTGCACGGTGCCCGTCACGTTCTGGCTGAGGAACAGCAGCACGAGGCCGCCGATGAACAGGAGGATCGGGTAGCGCGCGTCGAGGAGCAGCGCGAGCCAGTGCTGGCGCGATCGGACGATGACCTGCTCCCCATCGGACAGGAGCGAGTCGGCATAGCGTGGCATTCCTAAGTGGCCTCCCTCAGGCCCGCGGGTGCGCGCGGGCGTAGACCGCTCGGATCCGCTCCCCCGTCAGGTGCGTGTAGAGCTGTGTCGTGCTGATACTCGCATGGCCGAGCAACTCCTGAACGATGCGCAGGTCCGCCCCGCCCTCGAGCAGGTGCGTGGCGAACGAGTGGCGGAGCGTGTGCGGGCTGACCCGATCGCCGAGTCCCGCGCGCGACGCTGCCGCCTTCACCGCGGCCCAGGCCTGCTGCCGCGCGAGGCGCCGGCCGCGATCGCCGAGGAACAGCGGTCCACCGCGCGCCGGGGCGACGTGGCCGAGGGCGAGCAGTCCCGGGCGTGCGTCCGTCATCCACCGACCGAGCCAGTCGAGCGCGACGTCGCCGACGGGGACGAGTCGCTCGCGGTCGCCCTTGCCGATGACGCGGACGAAGGCGCCGTCCGTCGAGAGGTCCTCCCGGTCGAGGTTGATCGCCTCGCTGATCCGGATCCCGGCGGCGTAGAGGAGCTCGAGCAGGGCGCGCGACCGGAGGGCGGCGGTCGCCGGCGGCATCGTCGGCGTCGTCGCTGAATCCGCGGGGCCGCCCGGCGGGGCGTCGGCCGGTTCGGGTTCGGCGCCGCCCGCTGCATCGAGGAGCCGCTCGACCTCGTCGACACTGAGCGTCTCCGGCAGGAGCCGCGGCTGGCGGGGCAGGTCGAGCCGGGCAGCGACGTCGACCGGGATCGCGCCTTCCCCGTATGCGAAGCGGTAGAAGCCGCGGATCGCGGCCGCGCGGCGACGAAGGCTCGTCGGGGCGAGGCCGCGGTCGCCGGTCGTCCCGCGCCGCGTCCTCGCCGCGAGGTACCTGACCGCGGCGTCCGGCGACGCTGCCCACTCCGCGGCCGTTCCGCGCGACGCCGCGAAGTCGCGGAGGTCGATGCCATACGCAGAGATCGTTGCGGGCGAGACGCCGCGCTCGACGCGGAGGTAGGTCAGGAATTCCTCGATCGTCCGGTCCAGCGCGGGCGGCGCTTCCGCGACCACCGCGTCAGGTCGAGGCGAGGAGCTCGCCACGCCAGCTCTCGGCTCGGTCGAGCAGCTCGCGCGCGGATGCGATCGCTGCCGTCCCCGGCCGCGCGTCTGCCGCCGCCACCGCGATTCCGCTGGCGTTCCCGGACGCCACCCCACCGAGCATCTG
>DASWSI010000383.1:0-3568 GCA_036402715.1 Candidatus Limnocylindrales bacterium | reverse complement strand
CGCGGGCTGATGCGCTCATCTCGGCGCGCGACGTCCGCCGGGGTATGCGTGTCGGATGCATATCCACAGGCGCGGGGCGAAGGAGGCGCGGGGCGAAGGAGGAGGCGCGGGGCGAAGGCGCGGCGCGAGCGGTGTCGCCGGCCGCCGACGACGAACGCCCGTACACTCGGGCCGATGGACGACCAGCGGTGGGAACCCGGAATGCCGGTCCTCGAACGGCAGCCCGTGGCCGAGCGCCGGGCGCCGGGCGGCCTGCCGCCGAGCCTCGCCGGCCTGCCGCCGCGGTCCGTCCCGGAATCGGCCCCGACGCCACTCCAGAAGCACTACGTCAACCTCTCCGTCGTGGCGCTGATCGCCGGCGCAATCGCGATCACGGCGCTCGAGCTCGGGACACCGCTCGGCAGCCCACTCGTCAAGCTGTGCGTCGTCGTCGGCGCGCCGATCCTGCTCGTCACGACCGCCGACGCGGCGCTCCGGATCTGGCGCTCGGCATGGGCGTGGATGCCCGTTGATCGCGGCCGCGGTCTCTTCCGGCTTGCGTGGCTTGCGGTCGCGGCGGTGCTGATGGCCAGCGTCGCGGTCGCCGCGGTCGTCGTTCTCGCGGCGTGACGAACGCAAATCCCGGCGGCCGCGGCCCTGACGCCCGTTCGACGAACATCGCCTCCGGCCGCGGGGTGCCATCGTGGCTCGGCGCCGGGCTCAACTTCTGCTCGCGGTGCGGCGGCGCGCTTCGGTTCGGTGCCGTCGAGGGTGAGGACCGCGATCGCCTGGCATGCGAGACCTGCGGGTTCATCGCCTACGTCAACCCGCGGCTCGTCGTGACGACGATCCCCGTCACGACGGACGGCCGTGTCGTGCTCCTTCGTCGGGGCATCGAGCCGGGTCGCGGCTCGTGGGCACAGCCGGGCGGGTTCCTCGAGGTCGACGAGACGGTCACCGAGGCCGCCGTTCGCGAGACGCTCGAGGAAACGGGCCTCGTCGTGACGCCGGGGGAGATCATCGGGCTGTACAGCCGCCTCGAGGCCGCCGTGGTCGTGCTCGCCTACGAGGCGGCGGTCGTCGGTGGGGAGTTCCGAACGAATCCCGAGGCCCTCGAGATCGAGGCGTTCGACCCGGCCGCGATTCCCTGGCAGGGGATTGCCTTTTCCACGACGTGGTGGGCGCTCGCCGACTGGCTCGCGCGCCGGCATCCCGATCTCGCGCCCGGCGCCGCCGCGCGCGAGTGACGCGCCTCGATCAGCGCGCGAGTGGCGCCGTGAGTCGGTCGCGGACGCGCGCGAACGTCTCGCCGAACGGCCGATCCAGCCATGGCGGCGCGTAGCGCCGAACAACGAGGTCGCCCGCCCACCGGCGCGACGTGTCCCACGGAAGCGACGAGAGATCCCGGGTCGGGTCGGCGGCAGCGACCCGGGCATCCGTGGCGACCGCGGGCAGTGACGTTGCCGTGACCGCGGTCGGTGCGACGGCAGGCGGCCGCTGACCCGCGACCGCGACGGCGACGACCAGCAGCAGCCCCGCGCCCCAGAGCAGTGGCGGCAACCGGCCGCGGTCCGCGGACGCGCGGATCGGTGCCGTCGCGTGCTCGAGACGGTCCTCGCCGGCGTCCGTCATCGCGGGCGGCTAGCTGATGTCGACGAAGACGTTCTTCAGCTCGGTGTAGAGCTCGATCGCGTGGAGCCCAAGCTCCCGCCCGATCCCGGACATCTTGTAGCCACCGAACGGCGCCTCGATGTGGACCGAGCTGTTCGAGTTGACGCTCAGGACGCCGGCCTGGACGCCCTTCGCCGTCCGGAGCGCGCGGCCGATGTCGCGGCTCCAGATCGAGCCGGAGAGCCCATACGGCGTCTCGTTCGCGAGCCGGATCGCCTCTTCCTCCGAGTCGAAGGGGATGATCGAGACGACCGGCCCGAAGATCTCCTCGCGCGCGATCCGCATGTCGTTGCTGACGTTGTCGAAGATCGTCGGCATCAGGTACGCGCCGTCGGCGAACGCCTCGTCCTCCGGGGCAGCGCCACCGGCGACGAGCTCGGCACCTTCGGCCTTGCCGATCTCGATGTACTCCATGACCCGATCGCGCTGCTTGAGGCTGACCAGCGTTCCGACCTCGGTCGCCTCGTCCGCGGGGTCACCGACCTTGACGTTCCGCGTCGCCGCCGCGAACAGCTCGACGACCTCGTCGTGCGCCGAGCGCTCGACGAGGTTCCGGCTGCGCGCGCAGCAGTCCTGGCCGCAGTTGTCGAAGACGGAGTACGGCGAGTCGCGGGCGAACTTCTCGAGGTCCGCGTCGGCGAAGACGATGTTCGCGCTCTTGCCGCCGAGCTCGAGGCTGATCTTCTTCACGTTGTTCGACGCGAGCCGCATGATCTCCTGGCCCGTCGTCGTCTCGCCGGTGAAGGCGACCTTGCCGATCCCACGATGTGCCGCAATCGAGGCGCCAGCGGTTCCGCCGGGACCCGTGACGACGTTGACCACGCCGGGCGGAAAGCCGGCCTCGAGTGCCAGCTCGCCGAGCCGGATCGCCGTCAACGGCGAGTAGCTGGCGGGCTTGAGGATGCAGGCGTTTCCCGCCGCGAGGGCCGGCCCAAGCTTCCACGAGGCCATGTTCATCGGGAAGTTCCACGGGACGATGAGGCCCACGACCCCGATCGGCTCTCGAAGCGTGAAGTCGAGGCCGGGCGCGCTGACCGGGATCGTCTCGCCGAAGACCTTGTTCGCGGCGCCGGCGTAGTACTCGAAGACGAGGCTGACCGCGAACGCCTCCGCGCGCGCGCTCTTGATGGGCTTGCCGACGTTGCGGCTCTCGAGCTGGGCGAGCTCCTCGACGTGCTGCTTGACGAGCGCCGAGTACTTGGCAAGCGTCCGGCCACGCTTCGAGGCGGACCACGTCGACCAGCCCTTCGGGTCGTCGAGGGCGCGCTGCGCGGCCGCGACCGCCCGATCGACGTCTTCGCGGCCACCGAGCGGGGCCGTGGCGATGACCTTGCCCGTCGCGGGGTTGACGACGTCGAACGTCTGCCCGTCGAGCGCGTCGACCTGCTCGCCACCGATGACCATCCGGGCCGTCAGGATCTCGGGCGCGGCTTCGCCCGTCGGCGTCGTCTGCACCGTGGTCATTGGCGGGGAACCTCCGAGCTGGCTTCGGTGACGGGGGACTGGTTCGCGATCATACGCCGTGCTCAGTCGCGGGCTGTTTCGGACGGCGACGGGCCCGGTCCGGCGGCGACGGCCCGGCCGATGCCGCGCGCGACGCCGCTCAGGCCGGGGCCGCGCGCTCGGACGCGGCCATCGCCGCGCCGACGATCCCGGCGTCGTTCTCGAGCGCCGCGGCGACGATCGGGGGCCGGATCGTGAGCAGCGGGACGAATCGCGCCGCCTCGTGGCTGACGCCGCCGCCGAGGATGATCAGGCTCGGCCAGAGGATCCGGTCGATCGCGGTGAGATGCTCGTCGAGGTCCGCGGCCCACTGCTCCCAGGACTCGTTGTCGCGGACCCGGGCGATGGCGGCTGACCGCTTCTCGGCGTCGCGGCCGCGGACCTCCATGTGGCCGAGCTCGGTGTTGGGGACGAG
>DASWSI010000382.1:0-2023 GCA_036402715.1 Candidatus Limnocylindrales bacterium | reverse complement strand
CCGCTGCGGCCGCGTGCGTCGACCGGCCAGCGTTCGACCTTGCCGGCGGCGTCGATCACGAGGAACGAGTCGAACAGGTCGACGACCGGGCAGATGTGGTTCGGGACGATCGCGACGATCTCACCGAGCTGCGGTCGCGGTCCGCCGCGCGGAAACGTGATGACGCCGTGGTAGTCGGACAGCCGCTCGACGAGCGCTTCCGGGTAGCCCGGGAGCAGCCCGAAACCATCGATCCAGTCGGCGCGGTCCTTCGTCAGGGTCTTCGCGCCCGCGTCGACGACGACGCGGTCCTCCGCCACCGAAACCACCGTCGCGGCGATGAACGCCGCCACGCCGTCGCCGGGAATGGCACCGAGCACCCACTGCTGCCGGTCACCGAGGACGTACGTGCCGGCACGGATCTCGTTGACGCGGCCGGTCGCGGCGCCGAGCATCGTCGGGGTGGAGCCCGCGCTGATCGCGCGGACGTCGAAGCCCGCGGACTCGAGCGCCGCCGCGGCCACTTCGAGCGTCCGGACCTCGTCCGCGGCCGCGTCCTCGCGCCCGCCGACCCGGTAGCCGTGGCCACCGTGGGCAAAGACACCGAGCACGACGAGCCCCGCGCGTCGCGCCGCCTCGGCGACATGGACGGCGTCGGCGGGCGCCACGCCGGTCCGATGGAATCCGGGATCGATCTCGATGACGACCTCGAGCGGCCTGGTCGCCCCGCGCACCGCGGCGGCGAGCCGGTCGACGGCCCCGGCCGAGTCCACGCCCACGCGAATCTCGGCTGCGTCGTGGAGCGCTCGCAGGCGCGACGCCTTTCGTCCCTCGACCCAGATCGGATAGGCGATGAAGATGTCGCGGACCCCGGCCGCGGCGAAGACCTCGGCCTCGCCGAGCGTTCCGACCGTCAGCCCCAGCGCCCCGGCCTCGAGCTGGAGGCGCGCGATCGCGACGCTCTTGTGTGTCTTGGCGTGCGGCCGAAGCGCGATTCGCCGCTCGTCGAGCGCCGCCTGGAGACGAGCGACGTTGGCGTCGAGCCGCGACCGGTCGACGACGAGCGCTGGCGTGTCGACGTCGCGCGGGAGGCCGATCACCGGCACCGGAGCGAGCGCGACGGATCCCGACGTCATGCCGCGATCCTACCGTTGCCGGGTCACGCCGGCCGCGCGACGACCGGGTTCCGCAGCTCCCCGAGGCGGTCGATCGCCAGCACCACCTCGTCGCCCGGCTCGAGCCATCGGCCGAGGGTCGCGTCCTTGACCTCGAGCAGGCAGCCCGAACCCACGGTCCCGCTGCCGATCAGGTCGCCGGGACGCAGCTGGACGTCCGCCGAAGCCCGCTCGAGCATGTCCCCGAACGAGAACTGCGCGTCGCACCACCGCCCTCGACTGATCTCGACAGAGCGCCCGCCCGCTTCGACGCGCGCCGTCATCCCGAGGTCGTACCCCGTCGCTCGCCGCGTGTCGGCGAGCTCGTCCGGCGTCACCAGCCACGGCCCGATCGTCGTCGCGAAGTCCTTGCCCTTCGCCGGCCCGAGGCGGACCGTCGTCTCGTCGCGCTGGAGGTCGCGCGCGGACCAGTCGTTGAGGATCATGTAGCCGCCGATCGCCTCCTCGGCGCGATGCGGAGGCAGGTCGCGGCCCGGGCTGTCGACGAGGGCGGCGACCTCCAGCTCGAAGTCGAGCTCCTGCGACCCCCGGGGCGGCGAGACGGCGTCACTCGGTCCCCGGATCTCGGACACGTTCGAGAAGTAGAAGATCGGCAGCCGGTACCAGGCCTCCGGAACGTCCTGCCCGCGCCGCTCCCACATCGTCCGGACGTGGCCCTCGAACGCGTAGAAGTCGCGAAACGAGGGCGGGCGGAGGATGGGCGGGCCGAAGACGAGGTCGGCTTCGTCGAGGCTGGCGGGATCATCGTCGCCGCGGTCCGCGGCCGGCGAACCGTCCTCGACGAGCGGCCGAAGGTGCTCGACGCGCAGCCCACGCGCCAGATGATCGTCGAGGGTCGTGATCGGCTGGCGGAACAGCGCGTCGTTGTG
>DASWSI010000381.1:0-5096 GCA_036402715.1 Candidatus Limnocylindrales bacterium | reverse complement strand
GGTCGCCCTCCGCGCGCGGAAATTCGTACACGACCGTCGTGCGCGGATGTCGCTGCCCGGTCAGGTGCTTGAACTCGGTGACGCGCGTGTACGGGACATCGGTCTCGCTCGGCTCATTGATCGTCGCGACGGGCTGCAGCCACTCGACGTCGTGCGTCTCGAACTCGAACCGCAGCGACCGATAGGGGAGCGCGCCGAACCGGCGCCCGAAGTACTCGTCGACCGGCCCCGTGTACACGACGCGACCGGGCCGCATCTGCTGCGGCACGTCGGCGAAGTCCGTATCGGTGGCGACCGTGATGAGCGGGTTGTCGAGCATTCGGGCGAACATCGCCGAGTAGCCCTCGAGCGGCATCGCCTGGAACGTGTCGGTGAAATAGCGATCGTCGTGGTTCGTCCGAACCGGGATCCGCGACGTCACTGACGCGTCGAGCTGCGACGGGTCGAGGCCCCACTGCTTTCGCGTGTAGCCACGGAAGAAGAGCTCGTAGAGCTCCTGTCCGACCCGCGCGACGACCGCATCCTCGGACGTCCGAAGCGGTGTCCGCGCCTCGGCTCGCTCGGCGAACCAGTCCTCGAGCTCGTTCTCGCCGAGCGACAGGCCGTACAGCCGATTGATCGTGTCGAGGTTGATCGGGATCGGGACGAGCTGGCCGCGGACGCGGGCGAGCACCCGGTGCTCGTACGGCCGCCAATCCGTGAACGCCGACAGGTACTCGACGACGCGATCCGAGTTCGTATGGAAGATGTGCGGCCCGTAGCGATGAACGAGGATTCCGGCCTCGTCATGCTCGTCGTAGGCGTTCCCGCCGACATGCGAGCGGCGATCGATCAGCAGGACGCGCTGGCCGAGGACGTTCGCGATTCGCTCGGAGATGACGCTCCCGGCAAAGCCGGCGCCGACGACGACCCAGTCCGCTCTCACTGCGAGCGGCGCCGCATGACGGAGGATGCGCCGCCGGCTGCGGCGGGCACTTGCCGGGTCCGATCTGTCGGGACCGCCTGACCCGACATCGTCCCGAGACCACGCGGCCCCATGCCGCTGAGCGCCGGCGAGGCCGGAGATGCCGGGAGGCGAACGGCCGGACGGGTGAGGCGCGGCTCGCGGCGGCCGGCCGGCTCGAGCACTGGCTGGCGGGCGACGAGGCGCCGAGCCGCGGCCCGCTGCGCGTGGGCATCCATCGCCTGCCAGGTCCGGTCCCACGACATCCCGGCGAGGAACGCATCCGCCACGGCGAGGCGCTCCGCGGAATCGTCCGCAAGGCTGTCCTCGATCGCGGCAACGAACGCGTCGGGATCGTCGGCGATTCGGGCGAGGCCCATCTCGCCGTACGGCTGAACGACGTCGGCGATCGAAGTCGAGACGACGGGTCGGCCGCCGGCCAGGTACTCGGGGGTCTTCGTGGGGCTGATGAAGGCCGTCGCCTCGTTCTTCGCGAACGGCATGATCGCGACGTCCCAGCCCGCGAGGTACGTCGGCAGCTCGGCGTACGGCTTCGGCCCGAGGAGATGGATGTTCGGGAGATCCGGGACGTCCTCGCGAGCGATCTTCACGATCGGCCCGACGAGGACGATCGACCAGTCCGGTCGACGCGTCGCCACGCCGCGAAGAAGGTCGATGTCCATCCGCTCGTCGATGACACCGAAGTAGCCGATGCGCGGATGGGGGAGCCCCTCCTGGTCCTCGGGCTCGACGCTCGACGTCCGGGCGCGACGGAAATGGGCAACGTCGACGGCGCTCGGGAACGCGTGGACGTCCGGGTGTGCGTTGCGCTTCGCCTCGTACAGCCGATGGCCGCCGGTGAAGACGACGTCCGCGCGGCGGAGGAGCTCGGGCTCGAGGCGACGCAGCTCCGGCGCCGCGTTTCGGAACGCGCTCAGCTCGTCCATGCAGTCGTACACGACGGACTCGGCGTCGAGGTGGTCCGTCCATGCGAGGGCAAGGGGCGTGTAGTACCAGAGCTGCGGTCGTTCGATCCTCTCGCTAGTGATCAGGGTGTCGACGAGCAGCCGAAGCATCGCCGTCCGCGCCGTTCCCGTGACGCGCTCGGGAACCCGGGGTGTCACGACGACGACGCCGCCCTGGCGGATTCGCATCGCGAGCCCGGGCCGTTCCGCCGGCTGCGGCTCCTCGACATAGAAGACCCGTCGGTTCGCCGCGGCGCGCGACATCAGATGGTTCGGACGCTGGAAGACCAGGTCCCAGCCAAGATGAGAGAAGCAGACGATGTCTGCCGCGGACGAAACCACGAGCGCCACCTCCCCAGGGCGACCGCTCGCCCGCTACGGCGGTACGAGCCGCCTGCCGTGAGCATGGCGTGCGACCAGTTGCGGCTTGTCCTGACGAGGCCGCAGGGGGCCTTGCGGAGACGTGACACGCGTTCCGCGATTGGGCGACCCCAAGATTCACTGCAGGCCCGGTGATCGTTCGCGCCGAGTGCGTGTCGTGCTCTCCTCGGCGCGCCGCAGCGCCCGTCGGCGCTCGGGCGAGCGCCGGGCGGCAACGGAATCACGCGCTACAAGCGGCCGTGCGACGCCGTTTGAGGGTTTTGCAACCGTCGCCGCCGACGCGGCGCGGAATGTTGTGCCCGAGCGCGACGCAACAGTGCTGGTCCGACACAAACGCCACCGGACAGCACCCGACCATGCCGCGGAAGGAGAACGGATTGGAGCCGAGCACCCACGTTGCCGGCGACGCCGTCCCCGCGGACGGCCGGATCGTCGTCTTCCGTGCCCTGCCCGGGCTCGGCGATTTCCTGTGCGCCGTGCCGTCGCTCCGCGCCATTCGGCGGGTGCGACCGGATGTCGAGATTCACCTTGTCGGGCTGCCCGCCACGGCGCCCCTCGCTCGCCGCTTCGTTGCGTACGTCGATCGGTTCCACCCCTTCCCCGGCTTCCCGGGTCTCCCGGAGCAGCGCCCCGACGTCCGTCGGATCCCGGGCTTCCTCGCGGCGATGCAGTCGTGGCAGTTCGACCTCGCGATCCAGCTCCACGGCACGGGGAACCTGACGAACCCGATCGCAGCGCTGTTCGGGGCGCGACATCTCGCCGGCCACCACCCGCGGACCGTCGCGTCACCGGACGCCGCCCGATTCGTGCCGTGGACGGAGGAGTGTTCGGAGATCCGGCGCGGCCTGCGGCTGATGGCGCATCTCGGCTGGCGGTCGGATGATGAGGCGCTCGAGTTCCCGATCGATCCAGCCGCCGAAGACGATGTCGCGGCGCTCGGCAGGGGCGATGTCCTGGGACGGCCGTACGTCGTGCTCCATCCGGGCGCGTCGACGCCGGCCCGCCGCTGGCCGGCGACGGCTTTCGCCGAGGTCGGTGACGCGCTCGCCGACGCGGGCTACGGCATCGTGCTGTCCGGCACCGAGCCCGAGCGCGCGGTGACTGCCGCCGTCGCCGCGGGGATGCGCGCGCCGGCCCTCGACCTCGCCGGCGTGACGGGCCTCGATGCCCTCGCCGTGATCGTGCGCAACGCCTCGCTGCTCGTCTCGAACGACACCGGCGTGTCGCATCTCGCGGCCGCGCTCAGGATTCCGAGCGTCGTCGTCTTCCGCGACTCGTCCGTCGAGCGCTGGGCGCCGCTGGATCGGCAGCTCCATCGCGTCGCGCAAGGGCCGGCGAGACAGGTCCTGAGTGAGGCCAGGCGCCTGCTTCGGGGGCAGCGTCCGCATGCCGCCTGACGCGCTGCGCGGGGCGAAGCGCGTCCTCGTGGTCCGGCTCGACAACATCGGTGACGTCCTGCTGACGTCGCCACTCGTTCGGACGCTCGACGCCGCGCTCCCCAATGCCGAGCTGACGCTCCTCGCGTCGCCGGGTGGCGCGCTCGCGGCGCCGCTCCTGCCCTGGTTCGATCGCGTCATCACGCGGCGCGCCGTATGGCAGGACCTCGGGAATCGCCTGCCGTTCGACCCGAACGGCGAGCTCGCCTTCATCGACGAGCTGCGGGCCGCCGACTACGACGCCGCGATCATCTGCACGAGCTTCTCGCAGACACCGTTCGCAGCGGCGTATGCGGCCTACCTCGCCGGGATCCCGATCCGGATCGGCCAGGCCGCGGACTTCGGTGGCAGCGTCCTCTCGCACACGGTCGAGCCCGCGCCGCCCGGGACGCATCAGGCGGAGCGGAATCTCCGGCTCCTCGACGACATCGGGGTCGCGGTAGCGGATCGGCGGGCCGTCGTCTCCGTTCCGGCGGCCGCGCAGGCCACGGCGGCGCGGCTGCTCGCGGAAATCGGCGCCGCCGATGGCGACGCGATCGTCGTCGCGCCCGGGGCGAGCTGTGCCTCGCGGCGGTACGACCCCACCCGCTACGGCCGCGCCGCGCATCAGCTCCATCGAGCGACCGGTCGGCCGGTCGTCGTCGTCGGCACGGAGCGCGAGGTGCCGCTCGCCGACGCGATCCTCGCCGAGTGCCCGGAAGCGCACTCGATCGCAGGAAGGACCTCCATCCCGGAGCTCGCCGCCATCGTCGAGCGGGCAGCCCTCGTCCTGTGCGGCAACTCCGCCACGCTCCATCTTGCCGATGCGCTCGACCGGCCAGTCGTCGCGCTCTATTCGGGGACGGACCGCGAATCGGAGTGGGCGCCGCGAACGGCACCGGCGACCCTCCTGCGGATCGAGACGACCTGCGCCCCGTGCCGGCGGTTCGATTGCCCGTACGAGATGGCGTGCCTCGCGATCCCGCCGGACGTCGTCGTCGACGCCGCGCTTCGGCTGCTCGAGACCACCGCGGTCGGGGAGGGACGATGCGTCGCCTCCGCATCCTGACCTGGCACGTCCACGGGAGCTACCTCGAGTCGCTCGGGTGGATCGGTCACGAGATTCTCGTTCCGTCGAAGCCCGGGCATCCGGAGGGCTACGGCGGCCGCCCGACGAACGCCGAGTGGCCCGACACGATTCGCGAGGTCGCCGCTGACGAGGTCGCGGACCTGGACATCGATGTCGTGCTCTTCCAGTCACCCACGAACTGGACCGAGGACCAGTTCGAGATCCTCTCCGACGCGCAGCGCCGGGGACCGCGTGTCTACCTCGAGCACGACCCGCCGCGCGAGCACCCGACCGACACGAAGCACGTCGTCGACGACCCCGAC
>DASWSI010000380.1:0-14943 GCA_036402715.1 Candidatus Limnocylindrales bacterium | reverse complement strand
CACGCTCGTGGACGCGGCCCATTCACCGGGGATGGTGCCGGTCGACCTCGACGCGCTCGGGGCAGCCTGGTGGACCGGGAATGCACACAAATGGCTCTGTGCGCCGAAGGGCGCCGCCGTCCTCCACGTCCGGCGCGACCGGCAGGCAGCGGTTCGGCCGCTCGTCATCTCGCACGGGGCAAACGACCCACGCGAAGCCCGAAGCCGGTTTCGCCTCGAGTTCGACTGGACCGGCACGGCGGATCCGACGGCCTCGTTGACGATCCCCGACGCGATCCGCTTCGTCGCGGGCCTTGCGCCGGGCGGCTGGCCGGAAGTCATGGCGTCGAACCGCGCCCTCGCGCTCGCGGGCCGCGATCTCATCTGCGAACGGCTGGGCGTCGAACCGCCGGCCCCGGATTCGATGATCGGCGCGATGGCCGCGATCGTCCTGCCGATCCCCGCCGATGGCGGAGAGGCTGCCGCGGAGGAGCTGCGGCGAACGTTGTACGACGACGACCGGATCGAGGTCCCGATCAATGCCTGGCCCGTGCTCGCGGCCCGGCCGCTCGGGACGGCGCCGGCGGTGCTGCTCGTCCGTATCTCGGCGCAGCGCTACAACACGCTCGCGGACTTCGAGCGGCTGGCGGCCGCGCTCAGCCGTCGCGTCGCCCGTCTGCGTCCATGACGGGCGCGCCCGTCACCGTGCTCGCCGCCGAGTAGATCGCGCCGAGCCAGCGGCTCGGGACGCGCCCGATCCGGCTCGTGCTCGCGAGGCCCGCGCTCGCGGCGAGACGTTCCCACGACGGATAGGCGAGCGGGAACGGGACCCACGGATTGCCGCGGTCCGTGTCGTACTCGACGATGAGGAAGCGACCGCCCGGGCGGACGTGCGCGGCGAGTGAGCCGACGACCGCGAGCTGCTCCGCTCGCGCGACGAAGTGCAGCGAGTTGGCCATGACGAGGCCGTCGAGCGGCGGCAGGACGAGATCCTGCCGGAAGTCCGCGACTCGCTGCTCGAGCGCGACGCCGGGGAACCGCTCGCCAACGAGGCGCGCCTGCTCCTCGAGCGCGGCCGGGTCGAGGTCGATCGAGACGATTCGGGCGCCGGCGCCGAGGAGGTCGGCGAGCGCGAGCGTGAACGCACCGGACCCCGACCCGAAGTCCGCCCACGTCCCGCCGCGCTGTGGCACCCCTCGCCGCAGGAGCTCGACGTGGTCGCCGTGGTCCACCGCGTCTAGCCCGTCGACTGGAGGCCGGCCGCGACACCGTTGATCGCGAGGTGGACGAGCCGGAGGAGCCGCGGCCGGTCCGGATCGTCGGCGGCGCGCGCGCGGAGATCGCGGAGGAGCCGGACCTGCAGCTCGGACAGCGAGTCGATGTACGGGTTGCGCAAGGCGATCGCGCGCTGGGCGACCGGGGCGGCGTCGAGCAGGCGGTCGCGGCCGGTGACCCGCAGCAGCAGCTCGACCGTCGTCGCGTACTCGGCCTCGATGGCCCGCCACCGCGCGGCATCGCCGTCGCCCGTGGCGAGCGACGCGAATCGGCGCGCCACTCCCATGTCCGCGCGGCCGAGCGCCAGCTCGGCGTTGTCGAGCAGGCTCGTGACGAACGGCCACTCGCGGTACAGGCGCGCGATTCGATCGAGACCTGCCTCGCCATGGTCGCGGCGCCAGGCGTCGAGAGCCGCACCGAGCCCGAACCAGCCGGGCAGCTCGATCCTCGACTGCGACCACGCGAAGACCCACGGAATCGCGCGGAGCTCCTCGATCCGTGGCGCCGGCTCCGCGCCGTCGACTCCCCCGCCGCGTCCGTCGCCGCGGCGACCGCGCGCCGCCGGCCGCGACCCGAGCCGCAGCGCGGAGATCTCGCGAATCGGGGTGATGTCGCGGAAGAACCGCGCGAACTCCGGGTCGTCCACGACAAGGGCTCGATAGGCGGCATGCGCCGTGGCGGCGAGCTCGTCGAGCACGGCCGTGCCATCGAGCGTGGCCGCGGTCAGCAGCGCGTCGTGCTCCGGCGTCGACGCGAGCAGGACGGCGCCGGTGACGAGCTCGAGCTCGCGACGCGCGATCTCGGGATCCGCGTAGCGCGCGGCGATCACCTCGCCCTGTTCGGTGATCTTCAACCGCCCGTCGACGGACCCGGCCGCCTGGCCGCGGATCGCCCGATGCGTTGGCCCGCCGCCGCGACCGATCGCGCCGCCGCGACCGTGGAACAGCGTAAGCTCGATGCCCCGCCGCCGCGCCACCGCGACGAGATCCGCCTGGGCGCGGTGGAGGAGCCAGTTCGCGGCGAGGAACCCGGACTCCTTGTTCGAGTCGGAGTAGCCGAGCATCACTTCCTGGTGCCCGCCACGCGCGCCGAGGTGGGCGCGGTACCCGGAGTCGGCAAGGAGCGTGTCGAGGATCGAGCCGGCGGATTCCAGCGCCGCGGCGGATTCGAACAGTGGCACGACATCGAGGACGACCCGCGTGTCGTCGGCGCCCTCGGTGCCTCTCGACGCATCGACGGGCGCCGCGAGCGACGCCAGCTCGAGGACGTCGGTGACGTCCGAGGCACTCCCCGTGAAGCTCACGATGAACCGGCTCAACGCCGCGGTCCCGAACCGTGCCTGCACGACCCCGATTGCCCCGAACGTCGCCGCGACCTCCGCGACCGTCACCGCGTGCGCGGCCTCGCGGTCCGTGGCGTCGCCATCCCGCAGCGCCGCTAGCGCCGCCCGATGCACCGTCGAGTGCTGACGCACCTCGAGCGCCGCGAGATGGAACCCGAACGTCTCGACCTGCCAGCGAAAGTCCTGGACCTCGCCCCACGCGACCCGGCCGAGTCGATCATCGGCGAGCGCGCGCTGGATCTCCGCGAGCTCGTCTTCGAGCTCGCTCGGCGAACCGTAGCGGCCGGTTTGCGGGGACGGCGCGGCGACGAGATAGGCACGGGTCCGCCGAAGCCGCTCGGCGATGAACCCGAATCGGCGCCGGTACGGCTCGTCGGGGAATCGGCGGCGGAGCTGGCGATCGAGCTCGGGAAACGTCTCGGCGTCGCGGCCCAGCCGCGAGGCGAGCGTGCGCGCCACTCGTTCCTCGGGGACCGTCGCCGCGATCGTCTGCATCAGCCGCGTGGCGACGGCCTCATAGCCGCGGAGGACGTGGTCGGCGTGGATGCGCATCGTCTGGACCGTCACGTCCGCGGTCACGGTCGCGTTGCCGTCCCGGTCGCCTCCGATCCACGACCCCCAGTGGAGATACGCCGGGACCCGGGGTTCGCGCGTCCCCGTCGAGCCCGCGTCGCCGGCGGGTCTCGCGTCCTCGCCGCGGCCGTGCCGGCGGTCGAGCGCCGCGTCGAGCGCCCGATAGACGCGTGGGACGAGGCTGAACAACGTCTCGTCGAAGAAGACGAGCGCGGTCCGGACCTCGTCGAGCGGGCTCGGTGCGGTAGCGCGGATCTCGACCGTTCGCCAGAGGATCGTGATCTCTTCGCGGAGCCGGCGGCGGACGTCAGCGTCCTCGTCCGGAGTGAGCCGCGCGTCGTCGAGCCGCTCGAGGAGTCGGGCGCACCGCCGGAGCGCGAGGAGCAGCGTTCGGCGCCGGGCCTCCGTGGGATGGGCCGTCAGGACCGGGCTGATCGAGAGCCGTTGGACGAGCGCGTCGACGTCTGCCCGGGATCGCCCACGGCGGAGCGCCGCGACCGAGCCGGCGACCGAATCCTCCGCCGCGGCACCCCTCGTCGCGCGACGCCGACGGCGGATCGTCCGAACGCGATGTCGCTCCTCGGCGAGGTTGATGAGCTGGAAGTAGAGCCCGAAGGCGCGGACGACCGGCTCGGCGCGATCCAGGTCGAGCGCAGCGAGCTCCGCCGCGAGGCGCGCCGCTGCTCCCGGATCCTCGCCCTTCCGAACCGCGATCGCGCCGCGCCGTGTTCGCTCGACGATCTCGAACACCTCGAGCCCCGCCTGCTCGACGATGACCTGGCCGAGCAGCGCGCCGAGCAGCTTGACCTCGCGCGCGAGCGGGTCGCGAGCTCCGGCGCTGCCGATTCCCGCCGGCTCGGCGCGGACGGCCGCATTCGGCCGAGCGGCGGTCACGGCGCTGCCGCTCCGAGGGGGATTCGGGGCCCTGCGCCCGCACGAGGGACTGCAGGACGCTGGCCACCGTTCCGGCTCCCGGGCGCGACCGCGCGGCAACCTTCCGTCGCCGTCCCGATCCGTACGCTTGTATCGTGCGTTCCGTGGCGACCACCGATGCGGCTCCGGTTGCCGGCGCCGAGCAGCTCGAGCAGCTCCGCTTCCTCCACCGGGTGGCGCGCCTCGCGACGACGGCGCGGACCTGGGACGAGCTCCTCGAGACCGTCGTCGACGGGACCCGCGACGCGCTCCACGCCGATGTCTCCTCTCTCTACCTCCTCGATCGCGACGGAGCGTACCTGACCCTCGCCGCAACCAACGGACTCGACCGATACCAGATCGGCCGCGCCCGCGTCCCGTTCGGTGAAGGCGTCACCGGCCGCGTCGCCGCGACCCGCAAGCCGCTCGTCATCCCGGACGTCGGGCGCGACCGGCGCTTCCTCTGGGTCCGCGGCATCGACCAGCGGCGGTTCGTCGCGTCGATGCTGTCCGTGCCGCTGACCTGGCACGACCAGACCGTCGGCGTCCTCAACGTCCAGACCGAGCGGTCGCGCGACTTCACGCCGGTCGACGTCGCGCAGCTCCGCGCGATCGCGGACCTCCTGGCGGGGATCGTCGAGAAGGGACGGCAGCAGAAGGAGGCGGAGGCGCTGGCCGCCGAGCTCAAGGCGATCGACGAGGCACGCAGCGAGCTGATCGCGCTCGTCACCCACGAGCTCCGGACGCCGCTCGCCGTCGTCCGCGCGTACGCAGACCTGCTCGCCGACGATCCGCCACTCGAGGGACGGGAATCGCGCGACCCCGAGCGACGTGCCGAGCGCTCCGAGTGGCATCGCGCGACGCTCGAGCAGATCGAGCGGCTCGACCGCCTGGTCGACTCGATCCTTGCCTCGGTCCGGATCGTGCCGGACGTGCCGGCGTCCGTGCAGCCGACCGACCTCGGTGCGCTCGTCGCAGACGTCGTCGGCGGCCTCCGGCCGATCCTCCTCCGCCACCGCGTCGACATCCGGCCGGGAATGCGACTCCAGGCACTCGCCGATCCGCCTCGTCTTCGCCAGATCGTCGAGCACCTCGTCGAGAACGCCGTGAAGTACGCGCCGCCGGACACGACGATCACGATCGACTGGCGGCTCGTCGAGGGCGTCGTCCGCCTCGGCGTCAGCGACGAGGGGCCGGGAATCCCGGCCGAGTGGCGCGAGCGGATCTTCGAGCCGTATGCCCGCCGTGACACGCATACCGCACGCGGGTCCGGCATCGGGCTCTACGCTGCGAAGCGACTCGGCGAATCGATGGGCGCCCGGCTGTGGTGCGAGCCCGCGGAGCCGACCGGCGCGCGCTTCGTCGTCGCGCTGCCCGCGGTCGTCGCGGTCTAGTCGAGGAGATCGGACAGGATGGTCACGAGTCACCGGCCGCTGCGGATCCTCGTCGTCGACGACGATCCGGCGATGGTCGGCGCGATCACGGCGCTCGTCGGGACCGAAGGCCACCAGGTCATCACGGCGTACGACGGCCTGACGGCCGTGAAGCGATTCCGCGAGGAGTCGCCCGACCTCGTGCTCCTCGACCTCGCGATGCCGGGGCCGGATGGATTCACGGTTGCGGGCCAGATCCGGGCCGCCGGCTCCGCACCGATCCTCGTCGTGTCCGGCGAGAGCGCGGAGGAGGCCAAGGTCAAGGCGCTCGGCATCGGCGCGGACGACTACCTCGTCAAGCCGTTCGGCAAGGCGGAGCTGCTCGCGCGGATCGCGGCGGTCATGCGGCGAGTCGACCGGTCGGTGGGGCCGGCGGGGCTCGGTGGGCCGGGTCCGGTGGCCGCGGGCGACCTGGCGCTCGACCCCGGGCGGCACGACGCCCGGGTCCGGGGAGTGCCGCTCCAGCTGACGCCGACGGAGTTCCGGCTCCTCGAGACGCTTGTCCGCGCCGGCGGCGACCTCGTCCCACATCTCCAGCTGGCGCGAGCCGGCTGGCCGGCCGAGACGGATCCGGACCTGCTCTGGCTGAAGCCGCATCTCGCTCGCCTGCGATCGAAGGTCGAAGCGGCCGGCGGGCCGGCGATCGTCGCGGTTCGGGGCGTCGGGTACCGGATCGAGGTCGACGGCTCGAAACCGGCGGCGCGCTAGCTCGTCGCTCGAGACCCGAACGCCGGGACACCCGCCGGCTCTCCGCGCACGGACGTGACGCGAGCGGGCGACAACGGCGGCTCCGCGCTGGTCGCGACCGGCTCGACGAGCCACACGTCGGCCTCGAGATCCCGCTCCGCGAGGAGCCGGGCCGCGAGCTGTGAGCCGGCGTCTCGCTGAGCTTCCACGAGCGCGCGGAACTCGTGCGCCCGTGCTGGCGCGTCCTCGCGCGACGCGACGACCGCAGCGAGGCGGACCGCCGTGACGCTCGGGCCGTGGAGCGCCACCGCATGCCGGCCGGACGGGTCGTAGAGATACGCACGCCCGCCGGTCATCCCCGCCCCGAAGTTCGCGCCGACCGGCCCGAGCACCACGACGACGCCACCGGTCATGTACTCGCAGCCGTGCGGGCCGATGCCCTCGACCACGGCCTCCGCACCGCTGTTTCGGACCGCAAACCGCATCCCGGCCCGGCCGATCAGGTGGAGGCGGCCACCGGTCGCGCCGTAGAGGCAGGTGTTCCCGGCGACCGAAGCGCTCGGGACGCCGAGGTCCGGTTCGGGCGCCACGACGATCCGGCCGCCGGACAGGCCCTTGCCGACGTAGTCGTTCGCCTGTCCGATCAACCGAAGCTCGACGCCCGACGTCGAGAACGCACCGAACGACTGCCCGGCCGAGCCCCGCATCTCGAGCCGGACCGGTCCGCGGAGCTCTCGCCGCTCGATTGCACCGGAGAGCGCGGCACCGAATGACCGGTCGGTGGTCGTCACGCGCAGGCCCGACGCATCGATTGCGCCCTGGCCGCCGAGCGCGGCCACGAGCCGAGCCTCGAGCGCGGACGCCGGAAGGTGGCGGACCGCGAGGCCGGCGGATGCGGGAGATTCCCGCCGATCCGGCCCCGCGGTCCATGAGGGAGCTGCCAGCAACGGCTGCAGGTTGTGTGTGCGCTGACCCGGCGCGAGCGCGAGATGGCGGCTCTCGCCGACGATTTCGCCGATCGTCCTCGCCCCTACCGCCGCGAGCTCACGCCGAACGTCCTCGGCGAGCGCGACCGCGAACCGCTCGACCTGGTCCGGCGTGCCGGTGAACTTCGCCCGGAGGTCCTCGCGCTGGGTGGCAATCCCCGTCGGGCAGGTGTCGAGGTGGCACTGCCGTGCCATGTCGCAGCCGATTGCGACGAGCGCCGCCGTGCCGAACGCGAACTCCTCCGCGCCGAGCAGCGCGGCGATGAGGATGTCGCGTCCCGTCTGGAGCCCGCCGTCCGCTCGGAGCGCGACGCGATCGCGAAGCCCGTTGCGCAGCAGGACCTGGTGGACCTCGGCGAGCCCGAGCTCCCACGGCGCGCCGGCGTGCTTGATCGAGCTGAGCGGCGACGCGCCGGTGCCGCCGGAGTTGCCCGAGAGATGGATGTACGTCGCGCCGGCCTTGACGACGCCGGCCGCGATCGTCCCGACACCCCGACTCGCGACGAGCTTCACGCCGATCCGCGCCCGCGGGTTGATCGCCCGCAGGTCGGCGATGAGCTGGGCGAGATCCTCGATCGAGTAGATGTCGTGGTGCGGCGGCGGGCTGATGAGCGACTGGCCGGGCTGCGCCTTCCGGAGCGCGGCGATGAACGCCGTGGCCTTGCGACCCGGGAGCTGGCCGCCTTCGCCCGGCTTCGAGCCCTGCGCGATCTTGATCTCGAGCTGGTCCGCGCGCGCGAGGTACGCGGCGGTGACACCGAAGCGCGCCGACGCGACCTGCTTGATCCGCGCGTCGCGCCGCTCGCCGTCCGGGCCGGGTGCGTACCAGCCCGGATCCTCGCCGCCCTCCCCGGTGTTCGCGGCGCCACCGGCACGCTGGATTCCGATCGTCAACGCCTGGTGCGCCTCCGGACTCAGGGCGCCGACGCTCATCGCCGAGACGACGAACCGCCTCACGATCGACCGGGCGTCCTCGACGTCGCGGAGATCGACGGCCTTCTCCGACGCGCGGATCCGGAGCTCGTCGCGGACGACCGCCGAGTCCCGGGTCAGCGCCGCGCGGTACGACACAAGGGCGTCATCCGGTAACGCTTCCGACGCGGCAAGTCCCTGGACCGCGGCCACGATCCTCGGTGCGTAGAGGTGCGCCTCCCCGTCACCGCGGAACCGCGCGAGCCCCGGGTCCGGGAAACGCGCATCGCGGCCGGGAACGGGCTCGGGAAGCGCGAGTGCGGCCTCGCGACGCGCGAGCTGCCGCTCCGCGAGGTCCGCGAGGGTCACCCGGCCGGGCCACGCGGCGGCGGTCGGAAAGCATCGGGCGAGGACGTCCGGCGCGAGCTCGAGCGTCTCGAACAATGCCGCACCGATGTACGACGCCGCGGTGCTGATGCCCATCCGGGCGAGCGTCTTCCGCAGTCCCGCCTCGAACGCTCCGACGAGGTTCCGAATCGCATTGGAGCGATCGACATCTTCGGCGCCACGCGTCCCCGCGAGCTCGCCGGCGAGCTCGATCGCAAGCCACGGGCTCGCTGCGGTCGCGCCGGCCGCGAGTGTCATCGCCATCGAATGAACGTCGAGGATGTCCGCGGCGTCGACGAGAACGTCGGCCCGGCCGCGACGGCCGGCTTCGGTAAGCGCCGTGTGAACCGCGCCGGCGGCGAGGACGGATGGCACCGGCAGCCGATCGAAACCCATCGCACGGTCGCTCAGAACGAGGAGCTCCGCGGTGTCTGACGCGGTGACGGCTTCGCGCCCGAGTCGATCGAGCGCGTCGCCGAGGCCGGCCGGTCCGGCGGCGGCGTCCCACGTCGCGTCGAGGCGCGCCACGCGCCCCGGAAACGCGTCGAGCAGTGCCTCGAGGTTGGCAACGACAGGACGCTCGAGGCGCATCGTCCGCGGCGCCCGCGGCATCCCGCCGAGGAGTGCCGGCCGGCGCCCGAGCTCGACCCGCAGGTCCATCACGATGCGCTCGCGCTCCGGGTCGATCGGCGGATTCGTGACCTGCGCGAAGGCCTGCTTCAGGTGATCGACGGCACGTCGTCCGATCCGGCTGTGCCCCGGCGTCGGCGTGTCGTCGCCCATGCTCCAGAGCGGCTCGTGGCCCTCGAGCGTCATCGTCCGGATGTCAAGGCGCGCCCGTTCCGCGTCGAGTCCCGCGAGGTACCGGACGGCGTGCGGCGTCGACCGCCCTGCGTCCGCGTCGCGGGCGGACACGTCATCGTGCAGGGGCCTCGGCGCGTCGTGAATCGGCAGCGCCCGGAGCGCCCACGTCTTCGCGGCCGCGTCCTCGAGGATCGCCTTGCGGCCAGGATCGACGAGCAGCATCTGGCCGGGACCGAGGCGCCCGCGCCGAACCGTTTCCGCTGCGTCGAGCGGGATCGCGCCGGCCTCGGATGCGACAGCGACGAGATCGTCGCGGGTCACGGCGAACGCGACGGGCCGGAGCCCGTTTCGGTCCAGTACGGCGCCCACGCGACGCCCGTCACCGAAGACGATCGCCGCCGGCCCATCCCAAGGGGCGAGGTAACCGGCGATTCGCCGCTGGAACGACGCGACCTGCGGGTGCGCGACGAGCCGAACCGCCGTCGCCTCCGGGATCGTCGCGAGGAGCGCCGTCGGCAGCGTCCAGCCCGTCGCCCGGAGGAGCTCGATCCCCTCGTCGAGCGACAGCGAATCGGAGCCATCAGACGACACGAGCGGACCGGCGGCCAGGATCTCGCGCGCAACCGCGCTCGTCGCGGCGTCGCCGCCGCGACCCGCGACCTGACCGCGATTGCCACGAACCGTGTTGATCTCGCCGTTGTGGGCGATCGACCGGAACGGCTGGGCGAGCCGCCAGACCGGATGCGTGTTCGTGGCGTAGCGCTGATGGAACATCGCGTACCGAAGGGGCACCGGGTCCGCGAGATCCGGGTACAGCGTGGCGAGGCGGCCGCCGGCAACCAGGCCCTTGTAGACGATCGTTCGGGCCGACGCGGAGGGCACCGAGACCTCGGGAAGCGCGGCCTCGCGCGCGGCCGTCTCCAGGCGGCGACGCGCCACGATGAGTCGCCGCTCGAACGCCTCGGCTGACACGCCGCGCGGTCGCAGCACGATCGCCTGGACGAAGGCCGGCATCTCTGCGGCCGCAGTCGCGCCGACCGCGCGGCCGTCGCTCGGAACGTCGCGCCAGCGCTCGACGTTCAAGCCGGAGGACTGCAGCGCCGCGACGACGACCTTTCGCGCCCGGTCGCGTCGCACCCGCCCGCGCGGGAGGAACAGCTGAACGACCGCCGCGCCGGTTGCGCCGAGCCCCGGCGCTAGACGCTCGAGGAGCGCTGGCTCGAGCGGCAGCTGAACGCCGGCGCCGTCGCTCGACTCACCGTCCGCTGCGAATGCGCCGCGGTGGCCGAGTGCCCCGAGCCCCGCCAGCGCGAGTGGCAGCACTCGGTTGCGTGACCGCCCGCCTGCGTCCGCGACGAACCCGATCCCGCACGCATCGTGCTCGAACGCCGCGTCGTAGAGCGGCGGCTCGGCGGGTCGGCGGGACCGGTTGGCGGGAGTGGCCATCGGTGGTCTCCGTGATTCGGCTGGAGTGACCGAAAGCGAGCCGGGCGGTCCGGCTCGCTTGTCGGATCTGGCGGCGGCCCGCCGCCCGCTATCAGGGCTGGTAGGCGACCTCGCCGTGCGTCGCGAGGTCGATCCCGAGCTCCTCGTCCCGGGCCGAGATCCGGATGCCGAGGATCACGTCGACGAACTTGACGATCCCGAAGGTGGCCACGACCGCGTAGGCCACGACCGCGACGACCGCCACGAGCTGAGTCAGGACCTGGCGCGGGTTGCCGTCGATGAGGCCGGGATAGCTGTTGACGGCGGCCGTCGCGAAGACGCCGGTGACGACTGCCCCGAACATCCCGCCGACGCCGTGGACCGCGAACACGTCGAGCGCGTCGTCGATCTTCAGGCGCGACCGGAGCAGCGTCGCGCTGTAGCAGAGCCCGCCGACGACGAGGCCGATGATCAGCGCGCCGCCGGCCGTCACGAACCCGGACGCCGGGGTGATCGCGACGAGGCCCGCGACGGCGCCGCACGCGGCACCCACCACACTGACCTTGCCCTTGTGGAGATAGCTGGCGAGGACCCAGGTGATCGTCGCCGCGGCCGCGGCCGTGTTGGTGACGAGGAGCGCGTTCGCGGCGAGGCCGTTGGCGGCGCCCGCGGAGCCGGCATTGAACCCGAACCAGCCGAACCAGAGGAGCCCGGCACCGAGCACGGTCATCGGGATGTCGTGCGGCTCCATCGAGTCGCCGTTCACGACGCGGCGCCCGATCAGCAGCGCGACGATGAGCGCCGACACACCGGACGAGGCGTGGACGACGGTCCCGCCGGCGAAGTCGAGGGCTCCCACCTTGAAGAGCCAGCCGTCCGACGCCCAGACCCAGTGCGCGATCGGCGAGTAGACGAAGATCGACCAGAGAACCGTGAAGATGACGAAGCTGGCGAACCGCTTCCGTTCGGCGAACGCACCCGTGATGAGCGCCGGCGTGATCGCCGCGAACATCAGCTGGAACGCGGCGAACAGAACGAACGGAATCGTCGTCGCGTAGACCGTGCTCGGTGTCAGGCCGACGTTGATGAAGCCGACGTAGTCGAGCCCGCCGATCAGTCCCATCCCGTTCACGTCGCGCCCGAACGCGAGCGAGAAGCCGACGAGGACCCAGACGACGCTCACGATCGCGAGCCCGAAGAAGCTGTGCATGATCGTCGACAGGACGTTCTTGCGGCGGACGAGCCCGCCGTAGAACAGGGCGAGACCCGGCAGCATGATCATCACGAGAGCGGTCGCGATGAGGAGCCACGCCGTGTCGCCGCTGTCGATCTTCGAGCCGTCCGCGGCAGCGGCGATCGGCGCGGTCAGCGCCAGGATCCCGAGCGCGGCCACGATCAGGGTGAGCAGGCGAGTCGGGCGCATGTGTTCTCCATCCAGCGGTCGGGTCGTCAGGCACCGAACGTAGACGGAGGGCCTGGCTGGGTCAGCCGCCGTGGAGGATCGCTTGCTGGGCGGTTCGGTTGCGGCGGCCGGGGCCGGGTTGCGGCTCGGTTGCGGGCTGCGCGGCGCGCAGCGGGCCGCGGCGATGCCGACCGCTTCTCATTCTTCACCCGGGCGCGAGCAAGAAACGCTCGACGGCCGAGGACGTGGCACGTCACGCACGGTGACGGCGCGCGCTCGTCTCAGGCTGGCGTCCCGTGCAATCCGAGCGGAAACGCGGCGCTGGATCGCGGCGGCGCGGAGGTTGAGGAAGAGTCGCGCACGACAGGCGCGCCGCGACGCGTCAGGCCGGAACGGCGGCCGAAGGGAGCCCGAGCAGGTCGTGCGCGAGCTCGACGCAATCGACACGGCAACCGCGCGCGTCGCGACCCGCAAAGCGGCCGAAGTGGAACCACGTCGGCGCGTCCGCGCTCGACGTCCGCTCGAGGCGGCACCCGCACGCGGCGCACGTCACGGGCGCGACCTGGCCATCGCGCACCGCTCGGAAGTTCGTCTTGTCGGAGTCGGACGGATGGATCATTCGCGGGACCTTTCGGCGGGGACAGCGGAGCGCCCCCATCGAGGGAGACTAGGGCCCGCGAGAGCCAGCGTCGGCAACAGCGCGGATTCGCATTGGTTGCGATCCGGTTGCGGCGGCGCTCAAGGGTTGACCATCTCCCACGGGAGAGCGGTCGCCTCGGTGCTGATCCCTGGATACCCGACGCCGATCGCGTGCGTCGTCCCGTCGGCGAGCTCGACGACGAGGACCTGGCAGCAACCGCCGCTGCGCTTCATGAGGATCATTCGACCCTCAGAATCGACGAACGCGCCCTCCTGATGCAGCCGCGCTTTGACAACTGCCGAGCCGACGGCGTCACGTGCGATGACGCCGGCGATGCCGACGCGGATCAGCTCGTCGCACCGCACAGCGTCCGCGGCGCAGTCGCGTGCCTCGCCGACCGGCCACGTGTCGATGATCGCGTCGCCACGAGCTCCATGCGCAAGCTGGCAAGCGCCCACGCCGAATGCGGCGGCTGCAGCGAGGAGGAGCACAGTGGCCCGCATCTCCGCAGTGAAGGCGCCGGCTCCGCGATGGTCAACCGGGCGAACGTCATGGCCCGATCGGGTGCCTGCTGCGTCGCCCGGCACGTTCGCGGTGAGGAGGGCCGGGTGGGATTCGAACCCACGACCAAAGGATTAAAAGTCCCTTGCTCTACCGCTGAGCTACCGGCCCGGCGGGCACCGTAACACGTTCAACCACGGCGCCCGGCGGCGCTCGTCGCGCGTCTGCCGGGACCGTCGCGACGACACGCGAGCGCACCCGTCGGCGGGGCCGAACTCGCGGTATCCGCTATGGCCGATCCAGCAGCTCGCCACGGATGCGCGTCGCGATCTCGTCCCTGACGCGCCGAAACGCCGCGAGCCGCTCGTCTTCGGTGCCGTCGACTGCGGCCGGGTCATCGAAACCCCAGTGCAGGTTCCGCTTCGCCGGGAAGTACGGGCACGCCTCGTTCGCGTCCTCGCAGACCGTCACAGCGATGTCGAACGCCGCGCCGGAGTAGCGCTGGACCGCCTTGCTCTCCTGCCCGCCGATGTCGATCCCCAGCTCGGCCATCGCGCTGATCGCCTCGGGGCGCACGGACGTCGCTTCGGTCCCGGCGCTGTGCGGCTCGTATCGATCACCGCCCCACGCGCGGAGAATCCCCTCTGCCATCTGCGATCGCGCGCTGTTGTGCGAGCAGAGGAAGAGGACGCGCTGCTTCGGCATTCGGGCGCCTACGTTCGCGCGCCCTGGATCACCGGGAGTGCCCGCCCTCGCGGCTTCGACGGCGCCGGAACGAGATCACCCGCGATGGCGCGGAAGCGCTCGACCGCCTTCGGCAGCAGGAAGTAGTAGATGAAGGAGCCGCGGCGCTCGCTGCGGACCCAGCCCGTCTCACGCAGCACCTTCAGGTGGTGGCTGACCGTGGGCTGCGCGACGTCGCAGCAGCCCGTGAAGTCGCAGGCGCACACGCCGTCCTCGGACGCGAGCTGCCGCAGGATCGCCAGACGGGTGGGATCCGCCGCGCCCTGGAGCAGGAGGATCGTCGCGTCCGTCGCACGCTTCATGTCGGGCATGGTATTGACAACTATCGATATTCGCAAGTATCAATATGGCGGACACCGTGCACCGAAGGAGCCGCGACCGATGACGACCCAGCCGACCGCAACGCCGGCCGATGTGATCCACGAGGAGGTCCGCGCTCGCTACGCCGCCGCCGCAGTCCGGGCCGGCGACGGCGGCTGCTGCAGCGGGACGCCGGACACGATCGGGGCGGGGTTGTACTCCCCGGCCGAGCGCGGCGAGATCCCCGAGGCCGCGGTCCTGGCATCGCTCGGCTGCGGGAACCCGATCGCGGTCGCCGAGCTTCGCGAAGGCGAGCGAGTCCTCGATCTCGGGTCCGGCGGCGGCATCGACGTCCTGCTCTCGGCGCGGCGAGTCGGGCCGACCGGCCGGGCGATCGGCCTCGACATGACGGACGAGATGCTTGCCCTTGCCCAGAAAAACGCGGCCGAGGCCGGCGTCACGAACGTCGAGTTCGTCCGCGGCCACATCGAGGCGATCCCGCTCCCCGCCGACTCGGTCGACGTCGTCATCAGCAACTGCGTCGTCAATCTCGCGGCGGACAAGCGCGCCGTCTTCGCCGAGATCGCGCGCGTGCTGCGTCCCGGCGGCCGAATCGGAATCACGGATATCGTCGCGGAGGA
>DASWSI010000379.1:0-5469 GCA_036402715.1 Candidatus Limnocylindrales bacterium | reverse complement strand
GCCCGAACGGGGAACACGGTCGGCGCGGCGGGGTCCGGGACGTCGCTGACCGTCGACGACGCGACGGCCATCGCGGCGCTGCCGTCGATCGCCGGCGTGGCGCCGGAGGTCTCGACCCAGGCGCTCGTCGTCTCGGGCAGGACGAACACGACGACGACGATCGTCGGGACGACGTCGGCCTACCCGTCGGTTCGGGCGTACTCGGTCTGGCAGGGATCGTTCCTGCCGGCTTTGAGCATCGAACGGCAGCTCCGGGTCGCGGTCCTCGGCGCGACAACGGCGACGAACCTCGGCCTCGGCGCCGAGGGCGTCGGCTCGCAGATCTCGATCGGTGGGCTGGCGTTCCAGGTCATCGGGATTCTCCAGCCGAAAGGCGGCGCGGGGTTCCAGAACCCCGATGACCAGGTCATGGTCCCGATCTCCGTCGTGCAGAAGTATTTCGTCGGCTCGACGAGCGTCCGGACGATCGGCGTCAGCGTCGCGACGCCGGATCAGATGACGGCCGCGACCGGGGCGATCGGAACGCTCCTCCGCGACCGCCACAACCTCGCGGCGAGCGCCGCTGACGACTTCACGATCTTCAACCAGACACAGCTGCTCGATGCCGCGTCGTCGATCAGCGCGACGCTGACGCTCCTGCTCGGTGGGATCGCGTCGATCTCGCTCGTCGTCGGCGGCATCGGGATCATGAACATCATGCTCGTGTCGGTTCGCGAGCGGACCCGCGAGATCGGGATCCGCAAGGCGATCGGGGCTCGGGCACGCGACATCCTCGCCCAGTTCCTCATCGAGGCGCTCGCGCTGTCGCTCCTCGGCGGCCTCGTCGGCATCGTCATCGGCGTCGCCGTCTCCGCGCTCATCGCCCGGATCGCGGGCTGGCCCGTGGTCATCAACCCGCTGACCCTCGTCGCCGCGGCGGGCTTCAGCGCCGTCGTCGGGATCGTGTTCGGCGTCTGGCCGGCACGACAGGCGGCCGTCCTCGACCCGATCACCGCCCTCCGGTACGAATAGCCAGCAAGGAGTCTCCCGATGACCGTCTCGACCACACCGATCCCGCCGACCGCGCCCGTCGTTCGCGCGCGCCGGGGCGGCAACTTCCTGAACGTGCTCCTCGTTCTCGCCGCGCTCGTCGCCGTCGGCGGGGTGGCATTCGCCGTCGGGCGGTCGTCCGCGCCGGTCGCGACAGCCGCAGCGGGGCGCGGCAACGGCGCCTTCGTCCCGGGTGGCAGCTTCGCGCCACGAGGCAGCGGCGGCCCGGGCGGCTTCGGCGGCGGCGGGCGGGGATTCGGAATTCGTGGCACCGTGACCGCCGTGACCCCAACGAGCATCACGCTCCAGATCACGGGCGGCACGACGATCACCGTCACGACGAATGGATCGACGACGTACCACCAGCAGGTTGCGGGCCAGTCGAGCGACGTGGCTGCCGGCCGGCAGGTCATCGTCCAGCTCAGCGGCGGCAATCCGAATGGCGGCGGTGGCGCGGCCGCGAGCCCGTCCGGCGGCGCGGGCACGGGGACGGCCGGCGACATCACGGTCGTCGCACCCTGACGTCCGAAGCGACACGGCCCAGATGCACCTGCTCGTCGTCGAGGACGATCCGCGGCTGAGCCGCGTCCTGAAGCGCCTCCTCGAGGAGGATCGGCACGTCGTCGAGCTCGCCGCCGACGGCGCGACGGCGATCGAGATCGCGACGGATCTCCCGGGCCTCGATGTCGTCGTCCTCGACGTCGGGCTCCCGGACGTCTCCGGGCTCGAGGTCGCGCGCCGGCTCCGGGCGGGCAAGGTCGAGACGGCGATTCTCATGCTCACCGCGCGCGACACCATCGGCGATCGCGTCTCCGGCCTCGATTCCGGCGCGGACGACTATCTCGTCAAGCCGTTCGCGTACGAGGAGCTGGCGGCCCGGCTCCGGGCGCTGTCGAGGCGGTCGAACGGCACGCGCCGCACGAGCGTAAAGCTGTCGAGCGGCGAGATCGAGCTCGACGAGACGCTTCGCCGGGTCACCGTCGCGGGCCGAACCGTCGAGCTCAGCCCTCGCGAGTTCGCGCTGCTCGAATGCTTCCTCCGCCACCCTGGCCAGGCGATGACCCGCGACCAGCTGCTGGACCAGGCGTGGCCGTTCGGAGTCGCGGTCACGCTCAACGCCGTCGACGCCTACATCCACTACCTGCGCGACAAGCTCGGGCGCGCGGGCGCGCGGATCGAGACGGTTCGCGGCGTCGGGTACCGGCTCCGATCCGATGATTGAACCGAGCCGGCGCGACCGGGGCGCCGACACGACCGCCGACGCCGAGCTGATCCGGCACGTCCGGTGGCGGCTCGTCGCGTGGAGCGGCGGGATCACGCTGCTCGTCCTGCTGCTCCTCGGAACGGCGATCTATCTCGCCGTGGCCCGGACGCTCGCCGCATCCGGCGAGGCGCAGCTCGAGGACCGAGCCGGCCAGATCATCGACTTCGTCCGGCGCGAGGATCGCCGCGACCCACCGACCGGGCTCGCGTTCGGCGGCGGCTCGTCGGGGACGATCGCGTTCATCGTCGGGCCGGACGGGCGGCTCATCGGGCCACGCGCGGGGCTGCCGGCGGCACTCCCCGATGGCGCGTCTGTCGGCGCGGCGAGGACGGCATCGACGGACACACGGCTGGCCCGGATCGATGACACGCCGGTCCGGATCTTCAGCCAGAGCCTCGCGACGAACCGGGGCACGTTCGTCGTCCAGACGGTCCAGGACCGGACAGCCGAGCAGCGGACGCTCGACGTCCTCCTCGTCGTCCTTCTCGGTGGCGGGCTCATCGCGCTCCTCGTGGCGTCCGGTGTCGGGGCCGTGTACGCGCGACGCGCGCTCGTGCCGATCCGCCAGTCGCTCGACGGTCAGCGGGCGGCGCTCCTCCGCCAGCGCGAGTTCGCCGCCGACGCGAGTCACGAGCTCCGCACCCCGCTGACGGTGATCCGGAGCAGCGTCGAGTACCTGCGCCGGCACGGCTCGCGGCCCGTCGCCGAGGTCGGAACGGCGCTCGACGACATCGACGCCGAGGTGCGTCACGTGACGGCGATCGTCGAGGACCTCCTGCTCCTCGCCCGCTCGGATTCCGGTGCCATCGAGCTCGAGCGGGTGCCCGTCGATCTCGGCGATGTCGCCGCCGACGCGATGCGCGCGCTGTCGCAGCTCGCCGCGAGCAAGGGCGTCGCGCTCGCTCTCGACCCGGAGCCGACGCCGGTCATCGGCGACCCGACTCGCCTCCGGCAGGTCGTCACGATCCTCGTCGACAACGCGATCCGGCACAGTCCGCCCGGGTCACGAACGTCCGTCCACGTTCGCCGCGACGGGGCGCTCGCGCAGCTCGTCGTCGAGGACGAGGGTCCCGGCGTCCGCGAGGAGGATGCCCCGCGGATCTTCGACCGCTTCTGGCGGGCGCCCGGTGCACCCCCGGGAGGGACGGGTCTCGGGCTCTCGATCGCGGCCTGGATCGTCGAGCGTCACGGGGGCTCGATCGGCGTGGGTCCCCGGACGCCGCGAGGCGCGAGATTCATCGTCCGGCTGCCGGCAGCGGCCGCGGCGGCGGAGGGTCGCGAAACCGCCGGAGTGGGCACCGAACGGTGGGAGACCGCCATCGATGGCGCGCCCGCCCCCGGCGTCGCGGTTAGTGGGGCGCCGACGATTCCCTCTCCCGTTCGAGGCGCCGACCGGCCCTGACGGCAGGACGCCGCAGGGCCGGGCGCGTGGGAGTCGTCGCGGGCCCTCGGCGCGCGCCGAGCGCCGGTGACGGACCTAGAGCGCCCGGACGGGCGACACCGCGGGCCGGATGTTCTGGTTGAGATGGAACAGGTTCGTCGGGTCGTACCGGCGCTTGATCTCGGCGAGCCGCGCGTACGTCGCCTCGGGATACGCATCGCGAACCCGGCCCTCGCCCTCGTCGGCCACGAAGTTCGAGTAGACACCATTCGCCTTCGGCAGGATCGCGGCGGCGAACGCGGTCGTCCACTCCGTGTGAACAGGCTCCTGCGCCGGATCGAGATACGGCGTCAGGACGGTGAACATCACGCGCCGCTCGCGATGGGCGAACGCCGTCGCGTCGGTCGGGACGCGCGCCATCGCCCCACCGAGGACGCGGATCTGGGCCATCGCCATCGGCGACGACGGCCGCGCCATCCGCGCGAGGATCTCGTCGATTGACTCGTCGTCGAGGTCATCGAGGAACATCGAGCGGAGCGCCGCTGGGCCGGGGACGCTCCCCGCGGCCGTCAGCTCGTACATCGCGGGATACGGCATCGGGCCGACGAGGTCCGCAATCGGCGTGGCGAGGGCGCGGAACGGTGCCATTGCGGCCGCTCCGGCCTCGGCATCGCCGGCGAACACGGCGAGTACCGCGACGACGGGCTTGCCGTGGACGTCCGCGGGAATGGCGGGCAGCGGGGGCGCGGCCATGACGCTCGTGATCGTCGTCAGCTCCTCCGGCGCCGCGGCTGCGAGTGGGACGATGCCGCGCAGGACTTCCTTCGTCGCCGGCAGCACGAGCACGCCGCCCGTGATCATCCCGAGCGGATGCAGCCGATAGCAGAACCGGGTGACGATCCCGAAGTTGCCTCCGCCGCCGCGGATCGCCCAGAACAGGTCCTCGTTCTCGTCCTCGCTCGCCATGACGATTCGGCCGTCCGCCGTGACGACCTCCGCGGCGATGAGGTGGTCGATCGTGAGGCCATGCTTCCGGACGAGCCAGCCGATGCCGCCGCCGAGGGTGATCCCGCCGAGGCCGACCGTCGCGGCGTCGCCGAACGACGTCGCCAGCCCGTGCTCGTACGCCGCTGCGGTGTACTCGCCGGCCGTCAAGCCGGCCTGGGCCCACGCGATCCGCCGCTTCGGGTCGATCTGGAGGCCGCGGAGGTTCCCGAGGTCGAGGACGATTCCCCCGTCGACCGAGCTGTGCCCGGCGACGCTATGGCCGCCGCTTCGCACGGCAAGGTCGAGTCCGGTCGCGGCCGCGAAGTCGACCGTGAGCGCCACATCGGCGGTGTCCGCCGCCTGGACAATGACGGCCGGGAGGCGGTCGAAGGCGGTGTTGTGGGCGTGGCGCGCCGCCTCGTAGTCCGGGTCGGACGGGCGGACGATCAGGCCGGCAAGCGCGGCCTCAAAGGCGTCGAGATCGAGCTCACGTGGCTCGTCGGCGGGGAGATGGAAGAGCGCCATTGCCGTGCTCCTTGTCGGTTCGCTGGGTCGGGAGGACACGGCGACCGTACGGCGGCATCCATGGCGCGAACAAAGGACGGCGGGCGACTCGGTGGCGCGACCGGTGTCGGCGGCCCGATGCGACGAATGTCAGTAGGCCGCAGCGCAACCCGCGGCCAGGCCGGGCGTCCGGGTCCGGCGCCGCGCCGGCCGCGCCGTGCCCTCAGCGGAGGCGCGGCACCGGCTGCGGCGTGGACGTCGGCGCTGCGGTTCGGGGCCCGTCCGGGGTCCACTCGACACGGTC